>NZ_CAXSWZ010000006.1:0-134073 GCF_964241245.1 Allofournierella massiliensis | reverse complement strand
AGGGCGACGGCCATTACCGCCAGCAGAAGTACCGTAGCCACGGCACTCAGCGCCTTTGCTTTCATGGCCGCCGCCCCTTTCTGTTCAATTTATGGAATGATTGCCCGCCAAAAATCAGTCCAAGGGCATGGGCACCTTGGCAATCAGCTCATTCAGCTGCTCCACCGCGGTGCTGTCCGTTTCGGTGGGTGCGGTCAGATTGGCGGCCTGCACCGCAAACGCCTGCACATCAATGGTGAACTCCACATTGGCGTACTCATTGCCCCAGGTTTCGGGTGCATTGATGTGGTCAAACAGAATCATGTTATTGGTGCCGCCGGGAACTTTGGAATTGAAATAGAATACCATGCTGCCATCGGCCGCGAGGGTGGCGCTTTCGCTCCAGAGCTCTGTGGGTTCATTTCTCAAGTCAACCTGACCCCGAATCTGCTCCATCAGCTCTTCCCGCAGGGTATCCGCATTCACCGCCGTGGTTGCATTGGGCATGCTCTTCACGTTCACGTTGACCTTCAGAGCCACATAGGCGTCCGAAGCATCCGCAGCGGTGGAGAAGCCAACGCGCTTGCTCAGGATATCGCCGGGCATCACTTCGTTGTAGACAATACCGTTGCTGTTCTTATCGCCCTCTTTCCAGCCGTTGCTGTTCTCGGTTTCATCGATCAGGGTGATATCAATTTTGCCTGTGGTGAATACGTTCTCCGCATTCTCGGTCTGGTCCGTGAAGTAAGCCAGCGTGGCGCCGATGGACAGGCAGGCCACCAGAGCAAGACTTGCGCCGGCAATCAGAATATTTTTCTTGTTCATATATCTCGTAAGTAACTCCTTTTCAAGCTCGTTTGATGCAGTTGCTTATTGATTAAAACCAAAAGCGGTTTTCGCTGCCGCAAGGGCAGCATCATAGCAGGGCTCGCCATTCTTATAGGCCTGATAGGCATAGCCCTTGATGACAATATCGCCCAGTTTTACCGCTTCCGTCAAATTCTCGCTGAGCTTTACCTCGGTAAACAACACAGGAAGATCTACATCAGCATTATCCACGGGCACGATTGCAGCATCTTCGTTTCCATTAACATACTGGTACAGGGTTTTTCCGTTCGCAGTAGTAACTTGTTCCCAATTTTTCGTATCCAGACCTCGAATGGTGAGATCTCCATTCGAGTTTTCCACACAGGCAAACACATAGCATGCGGCGTGCTTGCCTTTTACGGTGATCACCGGCTTTTTGCTCATGACGGCACCGGGCAGAATATCCGTATACGCAATGCCATTGCCGTGGTCCTTTGCCAGTTCAGGGGTGCTTACGGAAGCGGTACCTGCCTCCCCTTCCGTGTTGCTTTTCAGCTTTTGCTTGTAATCCCCATTGCTGGTGGCCGCATCCGCGGTTTCGGATACCACCAGCGTCAGACCATTCATCGTAAAGGTGTTGGTGGCAGTACCGGTCTGTGCACTGAGGTACGCCAACGTTCCGCCCACAGAGATGCAGGCGACCAGAGCCAGGGACATGCCGCCGATCAGCAGATTTTTCATTTTCATAATCGTTCCGCTCCTTTTTCTGTACTTTTATCGTCGTTTTAAAAATAATCTTTGCTTGCTGTGTGGATTATACCGGCTTTCGCTTAAAAACCAATTAAAAATCGACGGTTCAATTTTAATTCGTTCCGGCTTTTTCCGGCTTTTTTTCCTCTTCCCCAACATCGATGATCGCCGGAATGAAATTCAGCAGAATCACCAGCGCAACCACACCGCAGGTAACCATGATACCCGCCGGGGTGCGCATGTTCTGGATGGCGAGACCAAGGTAAGGCAGATGAAAATCCGCCCGGCCAAAGACCTGACTGAACTGGATATCACCATCCGAAGTGTCGTTGGCGTCGCCCTGTGTCACCAGAGTCCGGGCATCGGGATCGATGCTCATCACCCGGTGGGTCACGAAGGTTTCGCCGTCGGAAAGATAATAAGTACACACGTCGCCGACTTCCAGCTCGCTGGCCTCCACCGGCTTGACGTACACCAGACTTCCCACCGGGATGGTGGGCTCCATGCTGCCGGAGAGCACCGCCATCTCCCTGTACCCCAAAAGCATGGGTACAAGGATGACGGCGGCAGCCGCCAGCAATACGACCAGAATGATCGTGGATAAGAAATTGCAGATTTTTTTGACCATTCCGGTCCTCCTGAATTGAATGTTCGGTTATGCCGTATATTTTATTTATTTGGGTGCATCGAAGACCTTTTTAATCCCGGCGGGATCATTTTTATCGCCGGGCACCGCCAGCACACTTTCGTGGGTGATGGTGATTGTGATCTCGTTTGGATTTACATCGTCGCCGAAGTAAACCTTTTCCAAAAGGGCGCTGGTCTTGCGCCGCTTTGCCTGATCCGAATTTGCCGGATCATCCGGCGCCTCATCCGTCCCCGGCAATTTCTCGCAGAAATAGTACCAGTCATCCGAGTAAGTTGCAGGAGCAGTTTCATTGAGCCGCTTCCACTTTTTATCTGCCTCCGCCCCTGCATTCGGCATAACCAGAAGAATCTTACCAGCTTCTGCTTGCGTCCTGGTCGAATCAGTGGTAATCTCCACGTTTTTCGGGGCAATGCCGGAAACCATGATCCGGGCGCGAACATAGGCGTTGGACTTTCCGGTGTTGGCAATCACAACATTCTTGGTTCCGTCGGGGTTCACCGTCTCTTCAATACGGGTGTCCAGTTCCACCATCTCGAACGTATTGGTTAACGTTCCTGTGGTACTCTGCAGATAGGCTACCGTCGCACCCACGCCAAGCAGCACAACCAGAGTAAGAACGGTGATCAGAAACTTTGCCTGTGCTTTGATAAAATGTTTCATTCTGTTCTCGCTCCTTTCCGGTTAGTTTCCACTGGTGTTCGGGTTGCCGGTTACCTCGGTATCATCGTCGCCGCCTGGCTTTTTCACAGGGACACCGGTAATGGTGATGGTTCCATCCTCATTCTGTGTGAACTTATTGATCACGCCGCTGCCGTCGGTGATGCCCGGGTCCTCCTTGCGTTTGTTGACGAAGGAAACGGTGGTGGTCTTATCGCTGGAGATGGTCACCTGGATGCTCTTTTTGCCCGGGTCCTCAGTTCCGCCATTGTCATCGGTAACACTCTCAAACTCATAATTGATGTTATCCAGCTCGGTAACGGTGTACTGGCCTGCATTCAGCGTGAGGGTATCCTGCGTGCCATCCACTGTGGCGGTCGTGGCGTCGCCGTTGCCGTTCACATGCATGTACCAGGTCTTGCCGTCCTTGCCTGTGATCTTAAAGCTGAACACGTCCTTGCCGCCGCCAAAGCCCGAGAAGGAGGTGTCGTCGGTATTTTGCAGCGTCTTGGTGATCTTCAGGTATCCCTCATTCAGAACATTGCTGATCGAGGCGCTGATCGGGGCAACATCGTCCAACGTTTTAAACACAAAGGGCCCGTGCGCCACTTGCTCGCACACATTAGGATCGTTGAGGGTGATGGTCACGGTTTCCCCGCTGTATGCTGCGGTGATTTCCTCTTTAACCTTTCTCAAATCGTCCGGCAGATTTGCATCATCGTAAAAATACCAATTGGTCTCGGTATTAAATCCGTCCTCGCCTGCTAATGCAGCCTGAATGGCCGCTTTAACATAATCGTTTCTGGCCTCATTGCTCAGATTCTCCAGCCAGGGTGTCCAGATCAGGGCATTCGTGCCTTTTTGGGCCACAAAGTACCCACCGGCGGAGAAGGTGAATTTCCCTTCCGTTGGCTTCTTTAGCTCCGCCGTCGCCTGCAAATCCTGGTAATTTCGGCTGAATTCAAATTCGCCCATGGACCAGCCGGCATACGTTGTTTTATATTCCTCTTCCTTCCACGTTGGGGTCCAGTCGCCGTCCGAATTGTATGTATAGGTCACGATCAGTTCATCGCCTGCATAGACTTCTTCCTTCGTCACCCGGAAGGAGGTGTAGTTTTTCAGATCCCCCTCATAGAAATCTCTCCACGGGATATGGGGCGATGTGGGGGTCAGCACCAGCGTATCGCTGTTGAGCACCTCAGTCCCGTTTCCGTTGCCGGTTTTGTATACCTGCTCCACTGTCACTTTCAGCTCATCGAAGGGAATCTCCGCGTTGGCGGCCAGATCCTCACCGTTCTGATTCTTCCATTTCTTGACCAGAGCAAACGAGTATTCGCTCTTGTCCCGGATGCAGTTGTTGAACAATGCGTAGCTGCTGTTTTCAAAGCTCGCCGTATTGTTAGTGCTGAGCTGGCCGTTCACATAAACGCTGCTGACCGCAATCGACAGGGGCTTATCCTCCAGAAGCTCGGTTACTGTATAGCCGCTCTCAGCACCGACTACCCGAAGCTCTTTGAACACCGCCACCTGATTGTGCTGCAGGGTAAAGCGGCCATACTGATCCGTTTTCCGATCTTTCTGCAGCGGTTCTCCCGGGTCCTGCGGGTTTGCAGTGTAGGCATCCAGGCTGTACACCTGATACGTCTTTCTGACCTGTGCTTGGTCATCCTTCTTCAGCTGGAAGGTAAAATCGGTATTGCTCGTCACATCCGGGTTATAACCCAGCTGCGTGACTGTTTTGCCCACGGCCAGATCGCTCTTGGGCAGGGTGGGCAGGTTGAATTTGATTTCGCAGTTGGAGGCGTATGCACCGCGTTCCATATAGTAATACTTGAAGCTGTGGCTGGTATAGTCCTTAAAGGTATTCGAGCCTTCCGCAAAATATTCATCGATCAGGGGATTATTCTCCCCCAGCGCCTCTTTAAAGAGTGCCCGCAGCGTGGTGGTTTTTTGCTCCGCTTTTGACGGTGTCTCATTGCGCACCAGTGCCTTTTCCACGGTCACCACACCGGTTTCAAAGTTGATGCTGCCGCCCACTGCGTCATGGATGCCGCCGAGATCCAGCACCAGCACATCGTCGATAAAGACCCACACGTCATCGTCGCCGTTGAACTCAAAGATCATCGGCTCATTATTGATTTTGCCGCCCGCGGGCTGCAAGAAGGTGAAGTCCATGGTCATGGCGAAGTGAAAATCCTTCGGTTTGTCTCCGACCATAACCACTTTTTGCTGGTTGTTATAATAAATATCATTATACGGCATGAAATGAGGCTGCCCTTTATTGTCGGACTCACCAAACGGCTTTTCATAAACCACAAACTGTCCACCATCTGTTTTATCCGTTTGTTGCACCGTGGCGAAATTTTGGCTACTGTCATAGCTGTAATATCCATTCTCATCCTTTTCGAACAAACCCGTCAGATTTTTATGAGTCAGATACTTATCAAGGAACAGAAATTCGCCCATTGGGCATTCTTTATTCGCCATATTTACAAAGACCGGGTATCCGTCATTTGCCAGCTGATTCTCCACGATTCCCTGACGCGCAATAGCAGACCCCGTCCAATCACTGAGCGCATCATTGTCCCCAGGAACAGGAAATGTCCCCCCAGGATAAAAACTATCCTTAAAATAGAAATTGGCATCTTTATTCTGTATCTCAAAATTGATCCTCTCATCGTAGTTATACAGGTTGATGCTGATGCCGTCATCGCTCATTATGCGATCTTCATCCACCTCTACCAAACACCTATACACAAACCAGATGCTTCCCTTGTCCCACGCGTCTTCTTGATAGGGCATTATTTTCCACTCGGTGTCGTCCGGCCCCTTATAATACCAGGTCGCGTCCGTGCCATCGTTCGGGTCCAAATCCAAATATCCGATCTCCGCCACCGGATATTTGTATCCGTCAGCCTGAAAATCTATATACGCCCCCAGATACCGATATCCGCTTTCCTCCGGTTCTTTGTACAAATCGTTAAGATCAAATTCGGTGCCCACCGCAATCCCGCTCTTCGATGCAACAGGATTTTTAACCGAAATATCGGTGTTGTCCAGCGCGCCATATCTGATTTTCAGAAACTGGCCATTCTCGGCGGTATACCTGATGTTTTTATCAATGGTTCTGGCGGCGATGCCGGTGATGGTAATATCGGAAAAACTGCTCACGGTGAACTCGGCAACCAGCTGGGAGCCATCCGTCGTAACTGTGCCGGTCTGCTCCGGCGCGGGGGCCTCGGCCTGCACTTCGGCGGCGCCCTCTTCCGCGGCCGCCACACTCTCCACGGTCACGGTACCATCCTCATTTTCCTTCAGGTGCTGCACCGCCACGGTGGCAGGGTCCACATCCTGCGGCAACAGATCGCTGGCGGCGATCTTCACCTGCACCGGATGGGCAGGCTCTACTTCCTGACCGTCGCACTCAAAGCGCACGTTCAAAACCACCAGACTGTCGAACTCCACGCCGTTCTGCTCCAGCGTGGCAGCGGCGTTTTCGTAGGCGTCGCCGCCCTCTTCCCGGCGCTCCACCTTCAGCTCGGCGCCTTCGGGCAGGGATTCCGCAGGCACGATCACTTCCACCACAATACCGTCGGCTGTTTGGGCGTTTTCCGTATATTCCTCCGCATTCAGAACCACCGGGGTTTCGCTGGGCACAGGAGTCGCGCTGGGCACAGGGCTTGCGCTGGGCACAGGGCTTGCACTGGGCACAGGGCTTGCACTGGGTTCCGGCGTGGCGCTGGGCGCAGGGCTCGTGCCGGGCGCGGGCGTTTCGTCGGGCACAGCGGTACCCTCGGGAATCTCCGTGGCCTGAGGCGTCGCCGTGGGCTCTGCGTCGGGCACAGCAGTGCCCTCCGGGGTCTGCTCAGGTTCGGCCGTTGGTTCCGCAGTGGGTTCCGCCACAGGCTCCTCGGTGGGAGCCGGCGCGGCGGTGGGCTCCGGCGCGGGCTCGGCGGTAGGCTCAGCCGTCTGGGCAGGCTGCTCCACGGGAGTTTCGTTGTCGGGCTGTTCCGGCTGGGCCACTTCCTCTTCCTGAAGCTCGCTGGTTACCTGGCCGGCCGCAATTTCACCGGCCGCCTCGGCAAAGGCGCTGGTGGGTACGATGCTGGTGATCATCAGCACGGCCAGCACCATGCTCAGTAAACGGCTCCACATTTTATGCTTCATAGTCTGTTTCCTCCCTAACCGGATTCGTTGGATGTGCAAAATCGGGTTTCTCCTGTAAGGGCGACTCATCCCCAAGGGTCGCTTCCACCGCGCTGTCCATCAGCTTGATCAGCTCCAGCGCGCTGCGGAAATTCGCTTTCTCTCCCGTTTCGGCCCAGGTCACGCTGCCCTGCCAGGTGGAATGCTGGCGATACATCACATGCACCACAAAGGTGGCCATCTTTCCCTTATTCTTAGCAAGCTCTTCTCTTGTCATCTGCGGTTCCACCTTTTTCTGTGTAGTCTGCGGCCTCGGTTTTTCCGGGCCGAAGTGCCTGGGCTGCTGGGTCCTGGCCGGATAGTTCAGCCGGTCGCACAGGCGGTCGATACTGTCCAGCACGTCGCTGATGCGGCCGATGGGCTCCGGCTGCCTGGAATAACAGTGATAGAGCCTGCCGGTCACTTCGCCGCCCGCCCATGCATCCACGCACACGCGGCACAGGTTCGGCGCCCCGGAATGGAAACCTTCCATGTTCAAATGCTCTTCACCTCGTCTTCCTCAAAGCTTTGAGCATACTATCCCACACGGCACTTAAAATCCACTTAAAAACCGGCACAAAAATTTCATCTTTTTTTAAGCAGACAAAAACCCCGGCGGCTTTTTTGGGTAAAAAGCTCGCCGGGGTTCTATTTTATTCACATTTTGCTGTTAGAATCAGAACACCTTAACCGGGATGTTGTACAATGGAATTGAGACCATATTAATAAAGAAAGGAAGGATCAATTTTGCCCAACGCAAAGAACACCGCGCTCACCCCGCGCCGGGTGCAGGGGTATCTTGGCTGGCTCGCGGAGCGGGAACGCAGCCGGAGCACCCTGAAGAAATACCGCCGGGATCTTACCAGCCTGCAAACGTTTCTGGCGGGCCGCCCGCTGACCAAAACCGCTCTGCTGGCCTGGAAGGCTCAGCTGGGCGAGCGCTACGCCCCCGCCACGGTGAATTCCATGCTGGCGGCGGTGAACGGGTATCTGATGTATGCCCGGCTGCCCCAGCTGCGGCTGCGGCCGCTGCGCATTCAGCGGCAGATGTTCTGCTGCCGGGACCGGGAGCTGACCAGGGCGGAGTATCTGCGGCTGGTGCAGACGGCCCGCCGCCGGGGCGACACCCGGCTGGCGCTGGTGCTGCAGACCATCTGCTCCACCGGCATCCGGGTGAGCGAGCTGCAATACATCACCGCGCAGGCGGCGCGGCAGGGCTACGCCGAGGTGAACAACAAGGGCAAGCGGCGCACGGTTTTTCTGCCCCAAAAGCTGTGCCAGGCGCTGCGGCGGTATCTGGCGGGACAAAAAAAGGAGACCGGCCCGGTGTTCACCACCCGAACCGGCCACCCGCTGGACCGAAGCAACATCTGGCGCGCCATGAAGGAGCTGTGCCGCGCGGCGGGGGTAGGCGCCCGGAAGGTGTTCCCCCACAATCTGAGGCATCTGTTCGCCCGCACCTACTATGCCGCCCAGCACGATCTGGTGCGTCTGGCCGACCTGCTGGGCCATGCCAGCACCGCCACCACCCGCATTTACACCATGGAAAGCGGGCTGATTCACGCCCGCCAGATCGAACAATTGGGGCTGCTTGTCACATAATAACTATTTTGTTGTTTGAATTCCCCACTTGAGAAAGGTGGATCAGCCGACTCCCCCAGAAAAAGCCGCAAATACCCCATATCCGTCCGCATCAGGCCGATTTCCACCAAGCCGAGGTTCAAAGGGATAAACATCGGCCTGTTTTTTTGCGTCTTCATTTCAGATTAACCGGGAGGAAAGAGCGGAATTACTTGAAAAGAAACCGGATATGCTCTATTATTTTATATAGGAATAAAGCAAACGCCGGTGGGGCAAACAACAAAATAGTTATTTTGTTGTGCGCGCTTCACCGTTTTCGATTTTCTGCGGCTGTCCCGCTGCCGGAGGTGATGCGCAACAATGACACAGGACACAATTTTTGTTAAACTATTCGGTGAGTTTTCCATCTGGGTAAGCGGCCAGCCCCTCCCAATGGACAACTGTACCACCAAGGCCATGCGGGTGCTGCAATTCCTTTTGTTCCGGTACCCGGCCGGTGTTTCCCGCAACACGTTGATGGACGCCTTCTTCGTGGACGATTCCACCAGCGACCCGGCCAACAATCTGAACGTGACCATTTCCCAGCTGCGCCGCCGGCTGAAAAAGGCCGCGCTGCCCGGCGATGTGGGCGTGCAGCTGAAGAATGGCCAATATACCCTCACCTGCCCGGTGCCCATCCTCACCGATGTGGCCCGCTTTGAGGACTGCCTGACCCAGGCCGCCCAGACGGCGGACGACGAGCAGCGGCTGGAGCTTTTGCTGGAGGCCGAGCGGCTGTATTCCGGCGACTTTCTGCCCCATCTGGCCATGGACGACTGGGCCGTGACCACCGCCGCCAAATACCGGATGGATTATTTCAACTGTCTGGATTCCCTCACCCGGCTGCTGCCGGAGCGGGGCCAGTGGGAGCAGCTGCTGAGCATTGCCACCCGGGCAAGCTCGCTGCATCCACTGGAGGAATTCTTCTGCCTGCGCATCGACTGCCTGATGAATCTGGAGCGGTACCAGGAGGCAAAGCAGGTATACGACCAGGCCATCCGCACCCTGACCGAGGATTTTGTGGTGAAGCCCAGCGCCGAGCTGACCCGCCGGTTCCAGCTGCTGAGCCTTGCCAATCAGGACAGCCACGAGACCATCTTCGAGCTGAACAACCAGCTGCGGGAGGCCGAGCACCAGCGGGGCGCCTACTATTGCAGCTACCCCAGCTTTATTGATGTATACCGCATGTGCTGCCGCATGATCGAGCGCACCGGCCAGAGCGCCTGCCTGCTGCTGTACTGGCTGGTGGACCCCAAGGGCCACGCGTTGACCGACACCGAGAAAATCGCCCAGGCCGCGCCGCTTCTGTCCGGCGCAATTCACAACAGCCTGCGCCGGGGCGACGCCTTCACCCAACACGGGCGGGACCGGTTCCTGGTGCTGCTCATCGGCACCGACCGGGAAAACTGCGAAATTGTGGACCAGCGCATTCAGGCCCGTTACCGGCAGCAGCCGGTGCGCGGGGTGGCGCTGCGCCATTCCCTGCAAACCGTGGAAACCGACATGCCCTTCCCCAACAGCGGGGTATGGCAGCCCCAATCAGAAAGAGTGTGAGCCCTATGAACGATTTTTCCAGCATTTATTCCGTAAGCGAGCCCATCCCCCATTTCTGCGGCTACGGCCCGGTGAGCGTGCTGATTCAGGTGACCGGCCGCGAGCAGGACAGCTTCGCCGGGGTGGCAATTCCGCTGTGCGGCAGCGTGTCGCCCTTCGCCTTTTCCAGCTTTGCCCAGCTCACCGCCCTGCTGGATACCCTGTGCGACCAGCTGGGCCGCCCGGTGCGCACCGACCGGCTGAACAGCTTCGGCTCCGGGGTTTCCAATCCGCCGCGGCTGGTTCCGGCCCAGCCGGTGACCGCCCGCAAACTGGGGCATTTTACCATCGAGATCCTCTACCGCCAGAACCAGAGCATGCAGGGGCGGATCATCGTGCCCGGCCGGAGCGAAATGCCCGCCGGCCGCCAGAGCTTCCGCAGCGACATTGAGCTGCTGCACCTGATGCGGGAGTACATGGCCTGAGCGGCTGTGCTCTTTTTTAAAAGCATTCGCCGGATGCGTGGGAGTCGCCCCGCATCCGGCGTTTTTTCTTCTGCGCAGATTCTTCCGCACACAGAAAAAGGCAGGCGCCCAATCGGTGCCTGCCTTTTTGTGATTTCCGGCCGCAGCAAAGGCGGCCCGGTTTTGTGTGTTTTGATTACCAGGGAGTGAGCTCCAGATACAGATCCTTGTACTGGCGGGCAGAGTTTGCCCAGGAAACATCCTTGGCCATATCCCGCTGGACCACCTCGTCCCAGTGGTAGCGGCTGGTGAAGTATTCTGTCTTGGCCCGGTTGATGGCGTCCAGCAGAAGGCCGGCATCGTACCGGTCGAAGGTGAAGCCGTTGCCCTCGCCGTTGAACACGTTGTAGGGCTGAACGGTGTCCTTCAGGCCGCCGGTCTCGCGCACGATGGGCAGGGTGCCGTAGTGCATGGCGTTCAGCTGGGTCAGGCCGCAGGGCTCGAAGCGGGAGGGCACCAGCAGCACGTCCGCACCGGCGTAGATCCGGTGGGCGCGGGCTTCGTCGTACTGGATGCAGGCGCTGAACATGCCCTTGTAGGCGTTCTCGTAATAGCGGAAGGTGTCCTCATATTCCTTGTCGCCGGTGCCCAGCACCACCACCTGGGTGTTGCCGTCCATGATCTGGGGCACGATGGCGTTCACCAGATCCAGGCCCTTCTGGTTGGTCAGGCGGGAGATCAGGCCAACCACCAGCTTGCCCTCGTCCTCCACAAGGCCCAGCTCCTTCTGCAGGGCCAGCTTGTTCTGGGGCTTGCGCTCCAGCACGTTGGTGATGTCGTAGTTCACCGCCAGCGCCGGGTCGGTGGCCGGGTTCCACATGCCGTAGTCGATGCCGTTCACGATGCCCCGCAGCTTGTAGCTGTGGTAGCGCAGGTGATCCTCCAGCTGCTCGCCGTATTCCGGGGTCTGGATCTCCCAGGCGTAGGTGTTGCTCACGGTGGTGATCCGGTCGGCGTAGGCCAGGCCGCCCTTGAGCATGTTGGCGTCCCGCCAGGCCTGCTGCAGAGCGCCCATGTTGAACACCTCGGCGGGCAGCCCGCTCCAGTAGCGGATGGTGGGAATGTTGTAGATGCCCTGGAACCGCAGGTTATGGATGGTGAGCACGGTCTTGGCGCGGCCCACCGGAGAATCCTTGAACAGGGTGCGCAGATACACCGGCACCAGCGCGGCCTGCCAGTCGTGGCAGTGGATCACGTCGGGAATCCAGTTCATGTAATTCAGCGCAGCCAGCGCGGCCTTGCTGAAGAAGCAGTACTTGGGAATGTCGTCCACCAGGCTCACATAGGGGTTGCCATCGGTGAAGAACTCCTGATTGTCGATGAAGTCGTAGACCACGCCGTCGCAGATGTACTCCATGATGCCCACATAGTAGCTGCGGCCGGTCTCGCCCAGATCCATGTAGAATTCGCCCCGGTAGACCATCTTGTCCTGATACTTCTGCGGGATGCAGGCGTAGCGGGGCAGGATGACCCGCACGTCGCAGTTCTGGTTCACCAGCTCGCGGGGCAGCGCGTACATCACGTCGCCCAGGCCGCCGGTCTTGACGAAAGGATGGCACTCGGAGCCGATGAAGGCCACGCTTCTGCGGGGGGTGTCGTACTGGGGCTGAGCGGGTGCGGGCTCCGCCACGGGCGCGGCAGGCTGCTCGGCCACCGGTGCGGCTACCTCAGCCACGGGCTCGGCGGGCTTTGCCTCTTCAGCCACAGGCTTTTGGGCTTCGGTCTCCGCCTTCTTGGCGGCAGGCTTTGCCTTTTTCGCCGCAGGCTTTTTGGCGGCGGTCTTTGTCTTTTTGGCGGGCTCAGCCTCAACAGCGGGCTCCGCCTTTTCGGCGGGCTCTGCCTTGGCGGCGGGCTCAGCTTTCTTTGCAGGCTCTGCCTTGGCGGCGGGCTCGGCTTTCTTGGCGGGCTCCGCCTTGGCGGCGGGCTCGGTTTTCTTGGCAGGCTCCGCCTTGGCAGCGGGCTCGGTCTTCTTGGCGGGCTCCGCCTTGGCGGCGGGCTCGGCTTTCTTGGCGGGCTCCGCCTTGGCGGCGGGCTCGGCTTTCTTTGCAGGCTCTGCCTTGGCGGCGGGCTCGGTTTTGGTCACGGGTTCACTCTTGGCGGGAACCGCTTTCACAGGCTCCGCCGTTTTTTTAGCGGAAGTCGAAGCACCTTTTGCTTCGGCGGTCTTTTTCGGATTGGACTGCGCTTTTTTCTGTGCCACAACAACTCTTCCTTTCAAATGGTGATCGTGCCGACGGCGCGGGATGCACGGGCTTCCCCTAAGGTTCCCCCTTCGGCCCGTTCCTGAAAAGGGCGCCGGCATGGGAGCACGACAGATCGCACTCCCGGGTTCCTGTGGCAATACCGCATCATTTCCGGTGGCGGAGCACGTCGGAGCCGTCCGGCGTGATGCGCCGCCCTGAGGCGTCAGCCGTGCGTTGTGCGGTGTTGCCCTATAAAAAAAGTTAGCATATTCCCGCCGGAATTGCAATTGCCGGGCGGCATTTCAGCCAAATAAAGTTTTATTTTGGCAGAGCAGACGCAGATTTCACCCCGGATTTTGTTGGTCAGCCAGCCGCTTTTTCGCCCTGCGGCAGGTATACTGGGAACAGAAGATGCGGGCCGCTGCCCGCCACACCCACCGTTTTTCCCCTTCGGGAAAAGGAGCCCGCCCCCATGCAGCACACCCTTTACCTTTGCTGTTTGGTCTGAATATTACGGCCGGGCTTTGCGGAATTCTGCTTGCTCTGTTCCGGCCCGGGCTTTCCGGCAGGCTGCTGTTTGTCTCCGTCGCAGCCAGTGCCCTGCTGATCTTCATCACCATAACCTTCATGGACCGGCTGCGTATCATCGGGCCATCCATGACGGGAACGGATGCCCTTGTTTGCCTGGCCACTTTTGCTCTGACGTTTTACTATTCCCGCCTGGGAAAAGCCGGATAAATTCCTGGCCAGAGTATGTTTTGAAAAAAAGGCAGGCAATCCAAAAAAGACGGACAGGCCCATCAGCCGTCCGTCTTTTCTGCTTTGTGAAATCCGCCGCATGGCGCCAATTCTATTTTTTCCGTTTTATCCCAGCTGCTCTGTCTGTTGCTGCGCAGTGAATACAGTAATCCTGATGCACCGTCCGCAGCTTTCCGCACCGGCTGCAGCGATACCGCTCATTCTGCTGCCGCACAAATGTTTCCAGCCCATTTGCCTGAATGAATGCAAGGTTTTCCAGCATGCTCATGTGGTATTTTGTGCGGTACCGTTTGTCCAGTGCTTTCAGCCTTTTACACGGGTATACGGCACATTCAAAGCAAAAGGCTTTCTTGCCTGCGCATTTTTGAATGGAGCAGTTCCGGCAGGCTTTTCTTTCTCCGCCATGGCCGCATCCATTGCAGGCAAGCCCCTTGCCCTGATAGGCCTGGCACAAAGCGCAATTCATTCCGCAGGGTGCCACAAGTTGCTCTAACGTCATTTTCCTTCCTCCATAAACCCTCACCGTTCTTTTTCTTTCGGATACAAAAGCCGGCCAACCACTGGTTGACCGGCTTGGCGCTCTGTCTTTGACAAATTTCAGAACGCAAGGCTGACCGCGATCAGAAACATGGCATAGTAGTAGGTCAGAAGATTGGCGATGTGCACGGCAGGGTGCCTGGAAGGGTAAAAATACAAAAACAGGATCAATAGATCCGAGATCCAGAACAGCACCGCCCCGGCCAGCACCAGAAAGCACCAGGGCTGGCCCATGTCGAACGCCAGCTGCAGCCCCTTGCCCAGCAGCGCCGAGACAAAAGCTGCGTAAAGCACCACCCAGGGGCGCATCCGCCCGGTGTGCATTCCCGGCATGCCGGACAGCACCACCGCGCTGCCGGCCCCCAGCACCGCGGCCAGCGGCACCGGCCAGCCCATGGGCTGCAGCCGGCACAGGCCCCACACAAACAGGGTGTGTCCGGCCAGAAAGGCCCCCAGCCCGGCCAGAAACAGGCCCGGACGGCGCAGGTTGTTGTAGAGCGCCAGCACCACATCCCCCGCCACACAGCACAGCAGCGCCGGCAGCAATCGCCAGAAGGCTTCGGGACGGCTGCCCAGGGCAGCGCACACCGCCGCCACCGCCACAAACAGAAGGCTGCACAGTGTTTTTTCGGGCAGATAGCCCCGACCCGGCAGGCGCAGCCGCCGAATCAGCAGCCACAAAGCGGCGGTGTAGGCCGCTCCCATTCCCACGATGTATGGTATGCGCATAGGCCGCGCCCCCCTTGCATTATTCCACCTTCAGTATAGGAAAAAAACGCCCGGCCGTCAATTTATGCCCTGCCCAAAAATCCGGCATGGCCTTTGGATACCCTGCGAAGCCCCGGTTTCCGGGCTCTGCCGGAACCATGCCCCTTTCATCAATGAAGCGTAACATACAGCAGAAAAACGAGGTACAGCACCAGCATGTGCAGGGGATAAAACGCATAGCAAAAATATTGCCACCATTTTTTGTGATATCCACGTTCTCCGTTGTACAGCCAGATAATCGGCAGCGCCAGCAGCGCAAGCCCCTGCTGCACAATCTCCAATGTGACGCCGAATATATTTACTTCGAAATACAATCCTCCCAGCAATTCCACATTGATATAATACAAAATAATTATCTGGGCGAAATAATCCCACCATCTTTTCCCATGGAACGCATAGAAGGTGAGAACCGTCAGGACGCCAAAGCCATAATAGTCCACAAAGGTGATCGTTCCCGCGAGCCATCCTCCAAACACGATCAGGAGGATCCATATAATTTTTACCGCGATATTCCTGCCGCTTGCCTTTGCTTTATCGATGCCGATCATGCACACAATCGCGATCAGGAACGTCCATAATACATTCTGATGATACGGATAGAACCATCCGCCCCCTGTCATAAGGTTAAACGGAATTTCCGAGATGAGAGCAAAAACAAACAATCTGCCCATGTATTTTTTAACATTTCGGGTACGGAAATATCCTTCCGCGATCAGAAACGCAAAGATCGGGAACGCCAGCCTTCCAACGTTTGTCATCCAGTGCTGGTCGGTCAAAAGCGTCGCCCATAAATGGTCCAGCAGCATGAACACCATGGCAAAAACATGCAGACCAAACGAGGTTATCCCCAATTTTTTCTTTTCCAAATGATCAGCTTCCTTCATTTCTCTCTTATGCGTTATGATTGGAATACAGCGGCATGACAGCAGGCGGCTCCCTGTTTCCATACTGTTCGATTTATGCGTGGCGGAACAGCGGGCAACCGTCAAAGCTGAAATGACCGGGTTTCTTCCCGGCCCTGACCGCCGCCCTCCGTCCCGCTGAACGGGCAGACAAGGCGGCCAATCCCTCAAAGTGCCTGGCTGCACTCATAGATAAACATTTCGCACTGGTCATTGACAGCGGGTTCTTTCTGATAATTGGAATAGACGGATATGCTCTTAAAGCCGCACCCCCGCAGATATTCGTCCATCTCCCCGTATCGGTACAGGTGTGTCTGAAAATCCATGGTTTCACTTTGCAGCAATTCTGCTCCGTGATAGAGTTCGTAAATGGACGGGGAAAACTGCGTCTGACTTTTTTCGTCGTAGTGGTTTTTCCCTTTCAGGACCAAGTCATACCCCTCTTTTGTCTTCACCGAAACATTTACTTTGTAGTCGCTGTCCTCTTCACATCGGTCAAAGACGGTATCCACTGCAAACACAAATTTCCCGCCGGGAGCCAGCAATTCTTTCATCTTCTGCAAAATTCTCTGGCACATCCCCATGTCTGTAAACAGTGAGACGGAGCCGGAGGGAATAAAAATATAATCAAACTGTTCCTGTACGGCATAGTTGATGATGTCCGCCTGTATCGCTTTTGCGTCCGGCGCTTTCTGTTTTAATTTCGCCAGCATTTCTCCTGACAAATCCATCCCGCTGATGTCAAAGCCACGCTTTAAAAACGGAACCAGAAACCGTCCGCTGCCGCAAAGGGGTTCCAGGATTTTCTTTCCCTTTTCTGCATAGGAAAGATAAAAATTCAATTCGTCCTGTGGCGCCTGTTCATGTAAGATTTCGTACATTTCAGTACACAGGCTGCCATAATAGTTTTGTTTTAATTCACTCATGCTATTCCTCCGGAATTGCTTATGGGAACAGTGTCGCTTCCCGATGCTAAACGCAAAAAAGAGCCGAAAACCGGTAGTCACTAGTTCAAGCTCTCATCAACGCCCGAAAATACCCCGAAACATTTTATATCCATGTACAGAAAAACCGGCCAACCAATGGTTGACCGGTTTGTTGGCATGGCTTAACAAAAAAGATATTTCAAATCCGTAAAATGTCGAGATGATATTTCACGCGAACCGTGATACTATGAATCTGGAACAGGAGATCATAAAGTAAGGAGGGATACCGATGGAAAAGGAGAATCTCATCTGCCCCATCTGCGGCCCGCTGGCGGCACAGACGAAAGAGCCTCTCAACGGTTCCTACCGCCAATATGACCAGATCCTTCGCAGGCTCATGGAACTGGAGCAGCAAGGCTGTATGGAACTGTTTGCCGGTGACTGCCCACTGGAGGATACCGATGCGGTGCTGGATGCCGAGCAGCATTATACCGTTTGCCACTAGGGCAGGTATTGCGACGGCAATACCTGCCTTTTCATATGCATATGCGCTTTTGCAAAGGCCATGGAGTCGACCACACCAATATCGGATGCCTTTGTCCGATGAAACACTGGACTCAGTTGATACAAATTACTCATCATAAAAACTTACCAGTAGATGTCCCTCGGGGCAGTGCTGATAGGCAGACTATAGGTAAAAGGCTGGCCGGAGAGGGTCATGTGGACGGCGCAGCTCAGGGCGGACTCCGCAGCCAGAGGCTGGGGCAGGGAGGCGGTGGCCACGGTGATGTAGGTGTATCTCGTCAGAAGCACATCTGGATTGTCCGAGGTGGAGTACTGGGATTCCTCGCGCACCTGGCTCAGGGCATAGGCCTCCGGCGGCAGGGGCTCCCCGTCCACATAGACGGTGACGCTTAGGGTGTCGCCCTCGGCCTGCTCCGGCGCGACGGGCACCACCTGTGGGAAGTCCTCCCCGTCGTCCCACCAGACCTTCATCGTCACGGTGTTGGTTGTTTCATCATACTCTCCCCGCAGCTGGGGGCATCGGCCCAAGTCGGCAGCGGTGTAGGTCTCCGTTTCCCCATTTACCCGTTCCACCGTCAGACGCATCTCAAAGGTGGGGTAGGTGTCCGCCCCCGCCTCTGCCCAGTAGTCGTCGAAATCCGGGGGATAAACCACATAGAAAGCGGTATACAGCCCGGCATCGATGTCCGCCCGGGGGATGCCCTCACCGAAAGTATCCTCATAAAAAGGACGCTGGGTGATGGTGTCAAACTGGGTGACCTTGGCCGAGGCAATGGTCTCTGGCTCCGGGAAGGCCACCTGCAAAAAACCCTCGGATCCGTTCATCATGGCCGAGAAAAAAGTGATGGGTTCCGGCGTCTGGACTGGGCCGGGGCTTTCCTCTCCGCCCGGAGGCGTGGTCTCCGGCGGCACCGTGGGGAGCGGGTCCCCGGCTGACGTCGGCGGCTCGGGAGAGGGGAGCTCCGCTGCCGGGACGGCGGCCGCTACTGTCAACAGAAGGGCCATGGCGACGGAGGCCAGTATCCGCCAGCCCCGCCGGCGCTCCCGATTCCGGGGCGCACCCCTGCCGCCGCCCTGAAACTCCGGGGGAAGCGGGGCCGCCTCCGCCCCGGGGCGGGGCTCCTCCGGGACGCCAGGCTCCCAGGGCAGGATGAACTCCGGGGGAAGTTTCCATTCCTTTGGCGGTGCGCTCCGCTCCATCGGCGGCGCGTTCCGCAGATTCTGCCCGCCCATGGCTCACATAGAGTGGACGTCCAGCTGGGGGAAGGGGCACTCCACACCCAGCTGGCGCAGGCCCAAGAGCAGATCCCGATTGAGGATCCGCGCACCGCCATAGATGTCCTTTTCTTTCACGTCCACGCAGAAACGCAGCACCACGGCGCTGTCAGCCAGCTGCTGCACCCCCAGGTAGACCGGCGTGTCCAACATGACGTCCGCACGCTTCTGCCGGATCTCCTCCAGCAGGGACGGGAATTTCTCCTCCAGTGCCTCCAGATCACAGGTATAGGGGATGGAGATGTCGCAAAAGGACTTGGACACGTGGTCGGAACGGTTGAGGATGTTCCGCATATCCGCATTGTTTACAATCTTGATGTTCTCGCTGGCGTCGGTGATAGAGGTGGTGCGGATGCCGATGTCCGTCACCACGCCCCGGAAGCCGTCCACCTCTATGATGTCCCCCACATTGTACTGGCTATCAAAGAGGATGAACACGCCCGTGACCAGGTCGGCGATGATGCTGTCGGCGGCAAAGCCGACGATTAAGGCCAAAACACCCAGGCTGGCCACAATAGCCAGAATATTCACACCCAGGAGGTGTAGACCACAGCAGAGGATGACAATGGCTGCGGCATAGCGCAGGAGGCTACGGGTGATGGAGAGGATGGACCGGGCCCGGTGGGTCCTGGGCTTGCAGAGGGTCAAGAAGAACTCCGCCACCCACTCCGCCAGCAGCACCCCTGCCGCCATGGCCGCCAGACGCAGGATAGCCCTCAGGCTGAGGGTCCAGTCGGCGGTCAGGGCCGCCGTTTTCATGGCACCAGTGGCAAAGCCGGCGGTCAGGGCCACTGCCAGGATGACCGCCAGAATCAGGAACTTAATAATGCTTTGTTTTTCTTTCATCGTTTGTTTCCTTCCTTTCTGACAATGCTGTGTGCTTGTGTGGGACGGCCCCGATGGATGGTCAGGCGGAGTGACCAGCAGTCGCTGGTGATCTGGACCACGCTGCTGTGTATCAAAAGCTCGTTTTCCAGATACCGTACGATCCGCCACGGCGGTTATGGCTCACTCTTTTCCCTGTTTGGACAAGCCCTCGCAGGGCTGCAGCAGGGTGACCTTCAGCTCGGTACCCATCTCCTGCTCCTCAGCAGAGATGGAAAAGGTGCTGGGATTACCGTATGCCTCCGCTTTGGCCACAATGGTCTCCTCTCCCTTTTGGTAAGTCACCCTCTCGCCGTCCAGCACATCATAAATCACCAGGAGCACATACCGCCGGGCATATCATTCATTTTTCCTAAACAATCTACTAAAAAAATGCAGCTACCTGTCGTTGTAAGCAGGGCAGTTTTCACTCAATATAGCCGCTGATGGGCTGTACGTACATCTCGTCTTCCGTCACCGGCTGATAGCGCTCCCCAGAATAGCTGTCGCTCCAGCCGTTCTCCGCCCGGTAGATATCACCTGTTTCCGTGTCGTAAACGCGCTCATATCCCAATGTGGCGTCGCTCTGCTTCTGGCTCTGGATGTCCACGCTGGTGTCTCGCGCCTTCCAGGAAGACATGATCCCGTTCAGCACCTCGTTTGCATTTCGGCTGAAGTCCATGGCCTGCTGTACCACTTCCTGCCCCGCCTGGATGGTGGCGTTTACAAAGTTTTCCGAGTACTCCAGTGTGCCGAGGCTCTCGGTCAAAATGCCCTCCCACTCAACGAAGGTGTCCTTGGCCGCTGTGACCGCCATGATGTTATACGCCATATAATACCCGCCGTCCGCCTGGGGGAGCTGGTAGCCTACCGGCGGGCCGGCCGCGATGGGAACACTGCCAAAATCCACGACCGACGCGGCAAACATCCCCTCTCCCTCTCTGCCGTCTTCGGTGAAGGTGGCCCGCAGCAGCTCATCGCCCAGCGCGTAGGCGCTCAGGCTGCCGGTGGACGGGAAACGCTCGGTCACAGTGAAGGCCTCAAACTGGGGGAAGGTATAGCCGGCATAGCCGGGGCCATATTGGGCGGCAAAGTCGGCGTACTGCGGGAAGATCTGATAAAAATTCTCTGTAGATGGGCTGGACAGCACGGGAGCCTGGGCAAATATCTGCATATCAGGCATACCGGTCACGCCGGAATAATAGGTCCAGGCGTCCTTTCCCTCCTGACTGTGGAGCAGGATATCCGCCTTCAAGAGAACGAACATCTGATTGAGGGGCTCAGCGGGGTCCTGAATCCGGATGGAGTGATACATCCCTGTACCGCCGCTGGTGACCGTCCAGCCCTTGGGAATCTGGATGCTGAAATCTGGGGTTTCATACAGTTCCAAATCCACAGTCCTGGCCGCCGTTTCCGTGATCGACACCGCGGGTTCCCGGGAAGATGGGGCAGGCTCCGATGTTATCTGACCATCTCCCTTCGGCACGCTTTCGCTCTCCGGTTCGTTTCCCGGACCGCCGCAGGCAGTCAGGCCAAACAGGAGCAGCAGGGCCACTAAAATAGATCCTGTTTTTCTCAAATTTCATTTCCTCCTTATACAGCGACTGCCTGGCCTGAGCGTCCCACACCGCTGCGGACGGGGTGGACGCAAAAAACCGCGCCAGGAGATCCTGACGCGGTTTGTCGTAGGCCGGGATGCTGCGCCAGTATCTGTGGAAAGCGTAGCATAGATGGCCTTAAAATATAAGGTTACATTTGTCTCTTTTTTTATTTTACATCGTTTTTTTCGAATGACAGGGGGGGTACATTTGTCTCACGCCTTGAAATCCGGGCTTTTTTCAGGGGTAACGCCCTTGTTCTCCGGCATCCACTCATAATAGAACTGCAGCAGGCCGATCCGGCTCTGGGTTCCGGTCTTTTCATTCAGGCTTCTGATATGGCGATACAGCACAGGACGGGAAAGGGCCATCTGCTGCGCGATATCCTGCACGCTGCCGTCCGAGACCAGTAAATACTGCAGCACATCCCGCTCCCGGTCAGTCAATGAATAGAGGCTGGCAAAGGAAGAGAACTTTTCCTTCGGCGTGTAGCCCGCCGCCGGAGCCGGGGGCGGCGCCAATACGGCATGAGCCTTGACCGTGTAGGCAAACATCAGGATGCTGGCCGCGACAAACAGCACCAGCATGAGGACGATCAGCGTAATACTCCTGCCGGCAAGGAGCAGCGTCACCGAGCCGTTGGTAACCAGCGCCGCCACGAGATTATTCACCGCCCGTCCCATGCCGGCCCAGAGGTCCGGCAGGCGCATACAGGCAGCGAGCTCCAAAAAACTGGTGGTAAAAAACACGACAAAAAATCCGGAGGCCACATAGGCGACCGCTACTCCGGTCAGGAATGGCCCGCCCCACCGGAGAACAATCACACACAGCACCGAGAGCACCATCACGCAGTACATCATCAGCGTCATATATTTTCTTTTCCGGATATCAAAGAGGAAACCGGCAGCCAGGCCGCTCAGGGCCAGCAGCATACGGGGCCATTGCCCGATGTCCATCGTGCCCGCCGCATGGCCCAGGGTGATCGCGTTATCCAATGTGCTGAATACGCAGGCCATCAGGGCCACCAGAAGTACCAGGAGCAGTCCCGCCGGTATTTTCTTTCTGGACATTTCATCGGGGCGGAGCGCGGTTCGGAGCGGCGCCGTTTCATCCGATGCGAGTGCTTCTTTGTGGATGCGGCGTGTGCGCATGATCAAAACACTCAGTACCGCAAGGGAAACAGAGAGTACCGCGGCCTCCGCGATCTCTATATTTACCAAATTGTTGTTTGCGTACTGTAGCAGGATGCCGGCCGCGTAGGAGATTCCCACCAGGCCGGCTATGCGTTCGGTCCGGATCGTGCAGGCAGCCAGATAATGAACGGAGCCGCCAAAAACGCCCAGCAACAGAAACAGAACCACGCCTGCCGCAAGCGTGACGGAAAACGAGATGTGCTGTTGGATCAAAAATATGCAGATAATGGAGAGGAACGATAGGGAAAATATAAGGATCGTCTTGTTCCTCTCGCGGACAGAGCGGTTTATCAGCGGGTATATAAGAAATCCAAGGGCATTGACGCCCAGCGCATAATTTTGTGCAATGACCGTCTGGCTTTCCTCGACAATGCGGGAGACCATATTGACATATAGATATTCCGAACCAAGAAACACAAATGTAAAAATACTCAGCAATAAAAATATGGCGCTATGCGACGCCATAGCCTGCGTTTTCCTTCTCTCCATTGCTCCTCCATATGGCATGAGTATACTGCACTCATATCATTGCTCTGGCACCTGTAACCATCTTAGGGGCCGTTCTCGTTTTACTTCTTGTTTGTTGTCCAAGTGGCTATACTTTATTGTAATTTCTGACGGCCCATTATACCACAACAAGAAACGTCAGGGAACTACAACTGATTCCAAACACATAATACGGGAGGAAATATTATACCACAACAAGAAACGTCAGAAAAGTGATTTTCAAAGATCAAAGCCGATCCGAAAAATGGCCTCCCGCTGGTGTCCCGGGGCTGTGTGGTCCGTGCGTATCGGCCATAAAGTTTTCCCTTATAGTTTCCCTTGCGCGCTTAACACAGGTCTTTCGGCGGCGGTACAATCCAACACAACAGCGGATGATCTTTTCCCGAAAACAAATCAAAAAAGACCACAACGCAGTCAAAAAGATACGCTAACAACGCTATCTTATAATTCATTTTTTTCCGTTGATAATACCATGCAACCGCAGTGATAACCAATACTTCAACGGCCATTACGCCGATGGTGGGTAACGACGCCGCTTGCAGAATGGTGGCAAGGCATCCACCAGCACCGGTCAGCAACAATGCTTTCCGCTCCAAAGAAAAATCCGTCAGCCTTGCCACGAGATAAACCCCTAAAAACAGGCGCAGTTCATTGGTGAAAAGGCAAGAAACCACCCGTACCCAATCCATCATATATGCGCCCCCCAAAATTGATTGATTTGTCGCTTGACTTCCTGCAAGTGGGAGCGGCTGATGGGTAGCTGATCGCCGTTTTTCAGTATGGCAATGCTATCGCTGACCTTCATAATCTGGACGATATTGACGATATAACCACGGTCAATAAAAATAAATTCCGGTGCATTCAGTTCATCAAATACCCGCTGCAAGCTCTTTCGTACTTTTGAAGTTCCAACGCTGGACACGATACTGGAATTCTTGCCGTCCCGTTGGATATAGAAAATATCCTTGTAGGGAATCTTCTCCATGTGGTTTGCGGTCTGAATCGTGTATTCCTGTCCAGCCTCCAACTCAATCAGTTTGGCGGCATCAGTTATAGCGGCGGTCAGCTTCGTTTCCAGATTATTTTTCGGCACATAGCGGAAAATGGACAGTTCAAATGCATCAATCGCATACTCCGTATGTGAGGTCACAAAGATAATTCTGGCATTGGGCAGAAACCCTTTGACCTGCTGAGGGATTTCCATGCCGCTGATCCCCGGCATTTCAATGTCCAGCAAAATCAGGTCATAGAAAAAGCCATCATCGGTTATGTCGTAAAGCAAGTTCCGGCTTTGGGTATAGGTCGTTATTTCACAGCCGATGCCTTGCGCTTGTAAGCAAGTCTTGACGATTTTTTCAGTCGAAGCAACGGCCCGTTCTTCATCGTCACATATCGCAATCCGTATCATTTTTCCCCACCTTTCCGCACCAATATAACGCAACATAATAAACTATTTGCAAAAAGCACTTTGTTTGCTGAGAAAAAGCTGAGGACCACCAGTACAAAGAAATTTGTTCTTTTGCCAAGACGCTGCCTTGATTTTTTATTATACTGTGTCTGCCAGCACTTCGCAATTGGCTGTAAAAATTGGATACACTAAAATGAATTTGGGAGGCAGAAAGCTATGATCTACACAGAAGTTGAAAAAAAGGAACTTGATGAAGTCCAGCGGGTGTTTGCAGAACATCTTCGGCAGTTCCCGGATTATGAACTGTTATGGTCGGATAGTTTATACTTTCTCCCGTTTACCTCAACGTCAAAAAACAACGGAAGCGAAGCAACATACTCCAGCAGAGATGTCCGATCTGTTTTCCGCAGATGTTTGAGATAACGGTGAGTTACTTCCCCTCCATTATCATACCAAAGCCACAGATTTCTGGTAGACAACATCTCCGCAGGTTTTTCAGGCCGAAGCGCATCCAGCATCATCAACTCGTGGTTGCCAAGAAGCACTTTAACATTCGACATCTTCATTATTTGCCGGAGCAGCCGCCCACCATCCGGGAACCGGTCAATGATATCACCAAGGATGTAAAGAGTGTCTTCAGGTTGTAGATCGATCTGAGAGAGGATAGATTGAAACCGCCGACTATTCCCGTGGATATCTGAAAGAACATAAGTCATTGGGTCACACCACCTCCTTATAGACAGTATCTAATTATCAACACCAAATTGCTCTTTCGTGGAAAACTATGTCAACTCATTTATAGGGCTCTGACAGAGGAGACAGTTCGACATTATGAAAGAGGAACCTCATCTTATCGATGTGCTTCTCAATGTGCCAGTGACCACAAAACCAATACTGATATGCGAGCTTCTCCTCGATAGTATCGAGCCACTTTTCGGTCGAGTCATCCACTGTGGACTGATCAATAAAAGGAAGAAATGCCTCGCGCGGTTCATACCGGAAGGGACAGGTATGCGAGAGAACAACATCAACTTTCCAATCGACCTGGTCCAGGGTCTGTGCCACCTTCGCTTTGATTTTTTCCGAAGGCTGCTCGTCAGCCCACCAACCATATCCTCTTTCCAGCCGGTATTGTTTGTCCACACTATAGGCACCGCCTATGGTGAGATGCTTGATTCCTTCAAGGTCAAACATTTCGCCATCCGCAGCAAAAAGTAGGCTGGGGCGTTCTGGCTCATACCAAACCTTTCCTCCCCGCCATACTTTAGAGGAATATGATGTAATACTCTCTGGGCGCATTTCGTGGTTGCCATGGATGCAGAGAATTTTCGGCCCTAATTTTGCAAGAGACTTCTTTGTACGGGCGTCACGTTCATCGCCATAGTAATTAGCTCCAACGTCGCCCAAAAGAACCAAAGTGTCTTCGTGAGTCATGTTCATCTGCCTGCAAGCAAAAACAGCAGGAAGCGGATTTCCGTGGATATCTCCCATGTAATAAACCATTGAACAGCCTCCTTCTGTACCTATTATATCAGAACCTTAGCCTGACAGCCGTATCACCTCAAAAATATATACATTCCTCAGAAAAACATATACACATCATCTATCACCCCATGTGCGACTATAAAAACGACCGAAAGTCATGCTTCTGACTCTCGGTCGATTGCTTTCTCAGTTGGTTTCAGTAGAATAGAGAGCAAGCATTCCTGTCATCTCTTTCGACGCTCTCTCATGGAATGCTTTAGAGCCTTGATCGTGTCAATGATGACACCATCTTCAAAAGCAGAGCAATCTGCCAAGAGAGCTGCCACTTGACTGCTGGTGATGTCATTCTTTTCGTCGAGCTGCTCCATCAACAATCTGTCGGCAGTGACTCCCAGAGCGTTTGCAATCATAACAAATGTGTTAAGGCTCATACTTTTTGCGCCGGTCTCTATGTAACTGATGTATGAAGGGGATTTTTCAACCAGTTCAGAAAGCATCGCCTGTGACAGCCCATTTTCTTTGCGGACCTCACGGATGTTTTTGCCAATTTCGTTGTAATTCAGACTCATAACAAGGCCTCCTTAAAAAAATGTAGCCTTATTATAGTTTGCAGGATATATTATAGCCTTTACTTTATATCAATTTTGCCCCCGATTGATATATTCTATCAAACAGATAGCTTGTAGCATATACTGTAAGGGGGAGGGAGCCAATGGCAGAATTAAGTCCTACAGAGAGTCAGCTGATTGGTTCTCGCATCCGTGAGGCTCGCGTTAAGCGTCGAATGAGCCAGGCTGAGCTGGCTGATAAAGCCGGAATCTCCCTTCCACAAATCAGCACAATCGAAAACGGAAGGTGTAGCATGAAGCTGCATTCTTTCATTCGGATCATTGAAGCACTCCAAGTCTCAGCCGATTCGATCCTTCGTCCGGACACACCGGAAACAAGAGGAATTTATCAAAGCCAGTTTGACGAATTATTGGCTGACTGCTCCCCAAAAGAACTGGAAGCCATATTGAGAATCGTCCGTGAACTTCGAGCAACGATGCTCCAAAGGGATCCTGAATAAGTATGTGAAAGCGCGTACCGAGCAAAACGGTACGCACCTTTTTTCTTGTTTATAAACCAGGAGTCATCTGAGGGAACTCCCACCCGGTATCGCAGTACAGGATCTCATCGATGGGACGGTTTTCTTCTACGAGACGAAGAAGCATCGCTGTCGAGTCTTTTCCGCCCGACAGCGATGCAACAGTATAAACTTCTCTTGCGGCAACGCCACCTCCTTCTCAAGCACCATCGTCACATTCCTCGGATTGCTTCGTCCGGCTTGGTCGTCATGAGCTTGTACAGCTGGGTGTTCCGGGGGAAGCTGTTTTCAAAGGGGACGATGTTGCCGGCACAGCGGATCAGCCCGCAGCCTGCAGCCACATTGGTGATATAGCCAAGCTGGGTATCCGAGATGTGCAGCAGGTGCGCCAGTTCCTCCCGGTCGGTGGGCGACTGATTCAGCAGGATGAGGAACTCCGAGTTTGCCAGCATAAGGCGGGCGGTATCGGAACGCAGGATCTCATCCACGTTCTGGGTCAAGCCGGTCACGAGACCGTTGTACTTGCGGATCCGCTTCCAAAGTTTGTAGAAAAAGTCGGCGCTGTACTGATAGCGGAACAGCAATACCGATAGGTCAGACTCTTTCGAGTCTTTCGCCCCGGTCCACACCGTGCAAGCAGCTTTCACTGCACACGGCGTTCCATGGGATAAGTTTTTCATTGTTAATGTAGTCACTTTCAAAGTAAGGATTTTGTTTGTTTTTTATAACGTAATGGCGGGAAGATTGGCGCTTGAACGCCAACGGTTGATTTTATCAAGACAGGGTTTCTTAAAGCAATCTGTTTTTCGCAGGTAGTACTGAATACTTTCTGGTGTGGTCGAATGGATAAGCCTGTGCACATCCACATGGACTATACGCAAGTTTGAGTACTGGTCTGTTCCGCCTAAATGCCTCGGCAGAAAATGATGGCAGTGTACTTCTTCCGCGGATAATAATTTCCCCGTGATTTCACACTTTCCTTTGGAGGCCACAAATCTCGCCAGACGGTTATCGCAGTATTCCACGCTCCGCGAGGGTGAGATGCTGGTTCCAAGTTCAAACAGAACATCCGCATATTCCTCTTTACAGAGCATGTCGTGTATCTTGCGTCTGCCCTCGGGGGTAAATTGATTGATGGATGGTCTGTGGCACATAGGGCTTTTGTGCTTGCAGTATGCTACGGGAGCGATAATAAATCCATTTATCTACCTTACTTGCTTGGACTTTCCATATTTTCGGAGTATATAAGCATCCGTTCCACCTTTTGGTTTACTTGGCTTTTCCTTCGTCAGCGAGTTTCTCCCTGCACAGCGGCATTTCATGGTTTTGTCTATGCTGATAAATATACGGTGCATTTCTCCTGGGATTGTGGATGCTGCTGACGACCTGTGAGCACGAACTGATTCATGGGGAACCGCCTCTGGTTCTTTCAGGATTTCGCGCAGGATATTTTCAAACTCTTTCTGCGATTCAAGGCGTATGATGGCCCACGCTATGTAGTCGTTTTTCTGGCCAGTAGGGCAGGTCTGGAGATACGCCCAGGCACGCTGGTGAAGATCCGAATGAGGGTTAGGCCGGAAGAGGAATTGCTGCCTTTTCATCGCTGTTCCTCACGGCCCGACATTTGGCCCAAAATCCGTTCATAGCCCTCGGCGTTCACCTTATCGTCCCCGATCAGAAAAGCCCGACAAAGGCCGTCACGTTCGCTCACGTTGCGCATGACGGTCGCGGCACCTCCTCCCATCAGAATCACGGGCAGAGTTCGCAGGTCAAACCCTGCTTCCATTGCCGCCGAAATGAGTCGCTCAGTGTAGAGCCGGCCCTGCCGCTGAATCAGCTTTCGTGCCTCCTCATCCATGCTACAGGGCTTGCCGGCAAGGATCCGTTCCACCTGGGCGTCCGTAACAGACAGGCCGGTATCCCGACGAACCTGCTCCTGGATCTCATCCATGCAGCGGATCATGCCAAGTTCCAGACTGCGGCAGGTGGCTGCATTAGGGACGTTGTTGTCCAGTCGCATAAGATCCACCGTCCATCCGCCGATGTCCATGAGGAGCACAGACGGCTCATCCTTCACTAGCTCAGGATGAATAGCGATGGCGGAGTAGCCCTGGGGGAACAGTTTCACGCTTTCGATTTTGACTTTGTAGCGTTCCCCTTCGAACAGGAAGTTGACCGGCTGACCATTGCGCAGCAGATATTCGGTGAACGGCTTCTTGTCACGGCCATACCGTGCTAGAGGGAGTCCTGCCGCCAGGGTTACTGAACTCTCTGCCGGAAGGCCCCTGTAGCGAAGTTCCATGGCAATGGCGGCCAGGGTCAGAATGTAGTAGTTGTCGTTGACGGTCTTGTCACGCAGGATAGGCTGCCGGCCAGTGCCACAGACAAAGTATTTGCCGCCGATCTGGAGGGTGTTTTTCAGGGTATAAGGTTCATGGGTATACGCTGTCACACCGGCTGGGAACGAGAAATTCTTGGTTTTAATTGCGTAGTACCCATGGTCAATGCCAATGATCATGCTTTCAAGTCCTTTCTGGCATTTGCCTTTATTTCTGAGTTTTTTCTTTCGGCCCCGTCCCATCTTATCTGGCCCGACTCATACTGGGGACCTGGGGTTCCTTGCAGTACTCCGGGTACCGAAGCCGAACCGCTTCCAACATGTAGGTTACATCCGAAGTGGTGAACAGATCGTAAGGCGTCGCGCAGCCATCCGCGTTCCACCCGTTCCAGAGGTTGAACGCCAAGCGGGTCAGGCAACTGCTGCCGCTGGTCTGCCAGCCTTTGTTCATGCCCTCCGGCCGGATGGCATCCTCCCGGAAGTTGAAGACGTCCTTAATGTGCTTCCTGGTCTCGCCGCTGATGCCCATGGTGTAGAAAAACGCCTTGTGGTAGGGATCAAGGCTGCCGGTCCGGCCAAGGCACTGCTCATAGAATTTCTCGTGTTCCTTATTTTTGAATTTGATGGACATTTCGTTCCTCCTTCTGGTTCGTTTGTTCAAGGAAATCACCGGCTGGGAAAGACGATGACTCCCATTTCAGCATTGATGTTTGCATCGCTTGCTTGGGCTGGCTGGGGCTGTAAGAGCGCATTCCGTAGGCATTGATATCTTCTTCCCAGTAGGTAAGTGTATCTTGGGGGGAGAGTGTGAGAGGGGGGGAGCAACGTCCCCTGTTTCAAAAGCAGGAAAAGGCGCACTTCCCCCTGGGTGTGACGAGGAATTTCTGCCCAGGTATGAAGATGTTTTCGGGAAATATAAAAAAGCGTCTGTTTGGATAAATCCAATACAGACGCTTAAAACGATGGTAAGTTGCAGAAACTCATCCCAACAAATAGTTCCTGCTGCAGGGGGGCTGAGTCATATATGTTTTTTGAAATACTTCACTATCAGTAAGCACAAAGGAGTTACTAATAGAGCGGCAAGAACTATCAACAAACCTAAGCCGCCAAAGAATAGCAGTAAGCCTCGGACTTCTTGCGATTGATATGAGAGTGCGCCAATTCCTGCAATCAATACTATTGCTCCGACTATCAGCATAATAGTCTTCTTTGGAACCACTCGCCCAGCGAGTGGTTTTCGTTATACAAAAACGCCGCGCCCGGTCCCGCCGGGAGGGCGGCGGCGTGGTATCAAAATTGCACCAGGAACAACGCCCAAGGCTCGGTCTGGATGGGTACGGATTCAGGATTTTATGTGGCGCACCCACCCCGGAACAGGTCGCTTGAGGGATATTTCGCTTCTGCTGACAGGGAGAAACATCAATGACTCAGGGCTCCACCCGCACCGTCAGGCGGGAGGCGTGCAGCCCACCGTGATATACCCGGTTATGGGCCACCACGGTCCGGGCGGAAGCAAAACCTTCCCGTGTGTTGCTGTTGGGGAAGATGAAATTCTTGGCGCTGGAGGTGACGGTCACCCGGATGCGGTGGCCTTTCCGGAAGCAGTTGGACAGCTTGGTGGTACGGATCTTCAGGCAGACGATCTCGCCTTCCTGCAAAAACTCCGACCGGGCAAAGCCGTTGCGATAGCGGGCGCTGAGCAGGCCGTCCGCCAGCTTGATGGAACGGCCATTCTCGTCCACGTCGGTAACACGCACCACAAAGTCGGTGTCCGGCGCGTCGGAAGAGATGTACAGCTCCGCCGTCATATCGCCGGTCAGGACCAGGTCCTCCTCCAGCACGGGGGAGGTGTAGCACAGCAGGTCCTGGCGCAGTTCCTCCTGGGTGTAGTCCTCCGGCACCTCGATCTCGTTCTCCGACATATCGATGATGTGCTGGGATGGATGCTCGGGGTCATAGGCGTAGCCGTCGCTGTTCTCCTGCTCCGGCCTGGCAAAGGTCAGCCGCCCGTCCCCGGCGGAGGTGTTGGCGTGGCCGTCGCTGTCCAGATACAGGTGGGTGACCCGTGTCTCGGGCACCGGCCAGTTTTCGGCAGTCTTCCATACCTCCTGGCCCAGGGTGTAGTATTCCACCGGGGCAGTCTGGTCGATGCCGTTGTCCACTTCCTTGAGGTGATGCTCGAACCAGCGGAAATACAGCCAGTCCAGATCAAAGCGCAGCGCCTGGCTGCCGAAGGATACCCCGTGCATATCGTACTTGCTGTTGCCGCTGTGCTGCCAGGGCCCCAGAACAACCTTGCGCATGCCCCGAGGGAAGTCGTGGACCAGTTCCAGGGCTTCGGTGGTGCCCATACCGTTGTCGTCAAACCAGCCGGACTGAATCAGCGCCGGGATCTGCGCCCCGACGGAACGCTCCTGCCAATTGGACCGACGCCAGAAATCGTTGTAGTCACTGGGTTCCAGCCACCGGGTGATGAAGGGCACATCGTATCCCAGGGCCTTTTTGGGCAGGTCGGTCAGGGGGCGAATGTTCAGCACTTCCTCCCAGTCGTCGCGCTCCATCAGCTCGGGGTGGAAGGTTTTCTGAGACACCGCAAAGGCCCAGGCCAGCATGCCCGAGGTGAAAGACCCGCCCCGGCGGGGCAGATCCACAAAGGAGCTGCCCGCGCAGACCACGCTGATCAGAGCTTTCAGGTGGGGGTTGCCGCTGGCAGCGGCCGCCCACTGTACATAACCCAGGTAGGACCCGCCCACCATGCCGATGCGTCCGCTGCACCAGGGCTGGGAGGCGATCCAGTTCAGAGTATCGTCGCCGTCCTCCACTTCGTGGTAGTTGGGCAGCCATTCGCCTTCACTGGCGTTGCGGCCGCGTACATCCTGTACCACCACCGCGTAGCCGTGCTGGACGTAGCGGTAGTAGACCTCACAGCCGTCCTCCTTGCCGTAGGGAGTGCGTACCAGCACTGCAGGCACCGGGGCACTGCAGCCTTTGGGCAGGTATACGTCGGTGGAAAGATGTACCCCGTCCCGCATGGGCACCGGGAATGTCCCCGCATGCTCTACCGGGAACAGCTGTTCCTCCGGCCAGGTCGAGCGCCACAGGCGCAGAATGGTCTCCTCCTCGGCACCGGGTTCCACCAGCACCGTGACCATCTCCCGGGCAGGGCAGGTGACGGCGATCAGCCGCCCTTCTTTCATCTGTTTGTTGTTGGGGAATTTTACATCCCGCTGCAGGTAGCTACAGCCGTCTTCGCTGGTGTAGCGCTCGCCGCACAGGGAAACTTCCCCGGTACCCTGCAGGCCCGCCTCGTAGCGGGACAGGTTCTGCCCCAGGGCGGCAAAGTCCATCTTTACAAAGGAACGGTAAAAATCCCGGTCCTGGTCGGTCAGGTCCTGCCAGTCCAGCAGCGCGCCGGTGTGCACATCCAGTTTCTGGATCTGGGGTGTGCCGTCGCCCAGGCGCAGCCTGCCGTACAGGATGCCCGAAACATATAAGTCAAAATTACGCATTTCCGTTTCTCCCGTTTTCCGGTCAGGCGCCGATCAAGGCACGGATGGCATAGGCTACACCGATGCCCACATAGTTGCCCAGGGCACCGGCCAGTACGCCCATGAGCAGACCGATGTTGATAAGGGTCTTCCACTGGGCGCTGGAGGCGATGAGGGCAGCGGTGGGGCCATCTGAGATGCAGCCTACGATGGACAGCAGCACATACTCAAAGCGGACTTTCAGCAACCGGGTGATGAGCAGGTGCAGCAGGATGGAACAGGCGATGACGCAGAAGCAGAACAGGGTGATGTAGAAGGTGGAGCCGAAGAACTGCTGCAGGTCCACCGCAAAGCCGATGGTCACCAGGAACAGCAGCGCCACAAAGAGGCCCAGGTCAAAGTTGCCGCGCAGCTTGCGGATGGCAGGTACCTGTGCCAGGATGATGGAGAAGGTGGTGATGAGCAGGATGCGGCCCGCGCTGCGGAATCCTTCCCCGAATACTACCGAGGAGATGCCGGTGGCGGCCCACACGGTGCCGAAGCCGATGGCCAGCAGCCAGGCGATTTCCTGGATGGACCATTCCTTGGAGGCCATCAGTTCCTCGTGGTCGCCGTCGCCCAGCAGTTCCGGCTCGCTCATTTCATAGGGCCACAACTTTTTCAGCCGTTTGGAATTCTTGTACAGGGCGGGGGCGGCGAACATCAGGATCAGTGTGGGAATGCCCACCACATAGTCGGCGGCGTTGGCCGAGGCGATGGTGGTCTTGCTGGCCTCCAGGCCCACGGCGATGGCGGTCAGGTTGGAGCTGCCGCCGGTGTAGGTGCCCACGAACATGCCGGCCACCTTCCAGCCTTCGTCGATCTTGCCGGCGAACAGTACGCCGAACACCAGGGCCGCCACGCAGACGCTGAACACTGCCGATGCCAGCGCAATGACCGGCTCTTTGGACAGCTTGCGCATCTGTTTCAGGTCCAGGCTCAGCAGGCAGATGGAAACGGACAGCGGCACGCAGTAGCTGCTGATGGCATCATAGGTAGCGCTGGAGGTGGGCACGATCCGCAGGTTGGACATCACGATGCCCATGACGATAACCGTCAGGGCCGGGCCCAGCGTTTTGAACGCCTTGAACCGCTGCAGCCAGAATCCCAGGGCGACCGTGGCGACCATGATGAACAGGAGCGCGCCTTCGGAGGAAAAAATTGTATTCGGCATAATGTACCTCTCTGCGGGGTCCCGCTTAAAAATCAATATCGATGCCAAGGCCCGGTTTGTCGGACAGGGTGTAGACGCCGCCGTTCACGGCAAAACCACCGGGCATGCCCATCTCGGGGTCCACGGCGTACATAAAGCTGTCGCAGTCCGCCTCAGTGATGTTCTGCTTGGCAGCGACCAGACTCACACCGGCGGCAATGGCTACCTTGGTCTCCAGCATGCAGCCCACCATGCACTGTACATGGTTCGCCTCGGCAATGGCGTTGATCTTTTCCGCCGGGTACAGGCCGCCGCACTTCATCAGCTTGATGTTGATGATGTCTGCAGCATCGATCTTGCAGGCTTTCGCTGCGTCAATGGGAGAGTGGACCGACTCATCCAGCATGACCTTCAGGTCCACCTTGGAACGCACAAAGCGCATACCGTCCAGATCCCAGCTGGGCAGGCACTGTTCCACCGCTTCCACGCCCACCTGTTCAAAGGCTTTCAGGGTGCGCACCGCATCGCTGACAGTGTAACCCTGGTTGGCGTCCACACGCAGGCGGATGTTGGGGCCCACCGCCTGGCGGATCAGGGTCAATGCCTGGATGTCCTCTGCCGGGTTGATGCCGGCTTTGATTTTCAGAATGGTGAAACCGTCCTTCTCCACCCGTTCCCGAGCTTCGGCGGCCATGGCTTCCGGTGTGTCAATGCCCACCGTCATGTCAGTGACGATCTGGTTCACACTGCCGCCCAGCACCTTGTACAGAGGCTGACCCATCAGCTTGCCCTTGATATCGTACAGGGCAATATCCACTGCGGCCTTTGCCGAGGTGTTGCCTGACAGCAGGCGGTCCATCATGCAATGGATGCCCTCAACATCCAGCGGATCCATGCCGATCAATCCGGTGCGGAACAGTTTCAGCGCTTCCAGAACGGTGGCCGCGCTCTCGCCGGTCACCGGTTCAAAGGGCGCGGCCTCACCGATGCCCCACAGGCCTTCGTCGGTGGTGATCTTCACCAGCACGTTCACCGAATGGTCCTGTACCGCAAAGGCAATACGGAAGGGCTTTTTCATAGGGATGTGAATGGTTTCCACCTTAACATCTGTAATTTTCATGGGATGCCTCCTGCACAGTAAAATTTTATACAATTTTACTATTTCTAAAATTTTTGTCAAGAGCTTTCCTCTTTTTTCACATTTTTCAGAGAATAAGCAAGAAATCATCTGATTTTCTTTGTAAAAATTTTATAAATATCGAATATTTTCTCGCTTATTTACGTACAGGATATTTTGTGATATACTGTAAATAAATTTTTTACGAAAAAGCGGGAGGTTTTATGCTGGGCGAACAGGTTCGAAATATTCGGAAAAAGCGGGGAATCACCCTCAAGGAACTGGCCGAAAAGACTGGTTTGTCCATCGGGTATATCTCCCAAATCGAGCGCAATCTCACCGACCCGTCCCTGTCCACCCTGCGCAAACTCAGCGCCGCTCTGGACATCCCCACCTATCTGTTCATGGGTGGTGAGAGCAGCACTGGCCTGACGACCCGTCAGGCGGATATGATGATCCTCTCCCAGCCCAACTCCAATATACGGTATCATCTGCTCACCCCCATGCCCAACGGGGATTTTGTACCTCAGTCGTTGGTCATACGCTTTGAACTGGAGCCCTACTGCAAGGACGGCGACCTGCCGGTGATCCATCCCAGTGAAGAAATCCTGCTGCTGGAACAAGGGCAGCTGGATGTACTGGTGGAGTCCGAAACCATCCGCTTGAACGCCGGGGATACCACGGTGGTGCAGTCCAACCTGCCCCACATCGTTTCCAACCCTGGGGATACCACAGCGGTGGGGCTGGCGGTGTTCACTCCGGCCATTTGGTTTCCCAACAACCGGCGCACCCTCAACCGCGGTGGCGAAACCTAAATCTTCGCATAGGAATACCAAAAAGAAAGTACAGCCAATTGCCTGTACTTCAGACTGTCGAAAAAGGTCACCGGAAGGTGGCCTTTTTCTCGTAAATGGGAAGAAAATGAGATGAATAGTGTAGTTGCATTGCCGGGGCTGAAAGAGTGCATTTGGTAAGCATTGATATCTTCTTCCCAGTAGGTAAGTGTTACTTGGGGGGAGAGTATGAGAGGGGGGGAAGTAGCGCACCGTGCTTCATGGGCAAAATAGACGCACCTTCCCCTGGGTGTAAAGAGGGATTTCTGCCCAGATATGATGATGACTTCGGAAAATAAAAAAGCGCCTGTTTGGACAAATCCAATACAGACGCAAAAACTTGAATTTTCGGCATCATAAACAAAATTAAGCCGAATTTTTCTACAATATATTTTCTCAAAAAAGGGGGGGATCGGGGACTAATCAGGTGGTACTGAGTCGTCACTTGTGACTATTTCAAAAAATTCATAATTTGTTTACAATTTCGCCGGGTCAAAATCGGAAAAAAACGCTCCAAACCAGTCAAAATTAGTCGCAAAATCGGTAGTCGTTAGTTCAACTCCTCACCAATGCCCAAAATGGGCGAAAAATATCTTTCAAACTGGGGCCTAATTTTGGGCACGAAAAAACCCCGTAAACGGCTTGTTTACGGGGTTTTTCGGTCTTATATCTTTTTTGTTAAGACAACATGGAGTGTAAGACCAAAAAAGATATCTGTCTATTCATGCTTCTTCGGCTTCTGACAGCCATCGGTGAATAGCGCCAGCCCTTCTTTTCCCTCAAGGGTATCTTCATCCTGCGGCATATCGGGAAAAAGGTGTTCATTACTCAGCCTGTAATAATTGATTGGTATACTTCCCCCACGGCTTTTTTCCTGGGATTCTCGGATACAAAGAGCAAGAAAAATCTGCTCAAATCTTTCCCTGTCTTCAGGGGATAACTGCAACATATAATCTTCATTATGGTAATGTTTCATTTCTCAACACCAAGGTTCCGATGTGAGAAGGAGCCGCCGCTTAGCCCTGACATTCATCCCGGATGAAATCATATAGGGCTTCCGGCTCCTTCAGACACCATTTGGTTTTTTCGTCTTCGGTCCAGACCTCATAGTCCGGAGCGGCATCGTAAATCCACCAGCTGATGTAGTCGTACTTGTCGTTGACCGCTTCCTCCAACACATTCAGTAAGGCGGAAAGAAGCTGCGGCCCGCCCTCAAAAACGAAATGACCATCGCCCACCAGGTTGAGCGCCTCGCTGAATTGCGCGTCTCTTTCCCTCTGGGCTTGGATCTTCCGCAGGGCTTCGCAGAAAGTTTTCTTGGACAGCATCAGCGTATACCTTCGGGGTTCCACCCTTCAGCTTCCAACTCAGCTTTCCATTTCAGAAGCAGCGAAACGGCCTCTTCCTGCGTGGCAGGATCGGTACAGAATTCAAAGAAACGCACGATCAGCATTTCCGGTGTCAGGCCAAGTGGTGCAATCACTGTTTTCAGTTCTTCCAACACATCCGCATCCACTTGAATCTCCACAATTTCGTATTTCTTCTCATCCATTGGATTTTTCCTCTCCTTCTGAATCTTCCTGTCGCAGTTCAGTAAGCCGTTGCTGAAACAGTTCCAGAAGCTCTTTCCAGCCCTGCGGTTTCTTGAGAGGTTCCATCGGTTCTTCCAGTTCCCGCTCCAGATCGGCCACGGCCACCGACAGCGTCTTTTCATCGAACAGGCGGTAGTGACATCGGGCATATCGGACGACCGCTTCGCTCTCCTCATCTTCCGTTCGCATGGCATAGCGGAGGGCGCAGTTGATGACACAGCCAAAGTCATCCACATAGTCGAAATCGAACCAGGAGGCCGGACAGAGGACAAGATCATCCTTCCCTTCATCGGTGATCACCAGCCCGATGTTTTCACGGCTTACCCGTTCCAACACGGCATCCAGATCAGCTGCCAGCGCCTGACGTGAGATGCGCTCCATGCTTTCCAGTGATTGTAAAATCGGCATTGTTTCCTTCCTCCTGTCCTCTTGTCCGATTTCTTCAGATATGAGCAGTCGGCTGAGACTGTTCCACAGCCGGGGATATGGCTCCTGTTCTCCATATCGGTTCAGATGATATTGAATCTCCGCCGCAGCGGCGGAACGGGTGCTCTCGTCCAGGCAGCTCAGATTCCGGCAGGTGAAATCCACAGCGATGCTGGGCATATAGGTGTGCCGTCCCATACTGTACCGAATCGCCGCCAGAATGATATGCCGCAGTCCTTCCTCCCAAACGGGGGCAAGGATTCTTGCCGGAAACAGCAGTCCTGTGTTCCCCTTTCGGGATTGGAGTGGCAGGCCGCTTTCCTCGGCTCGCTCCAGCGTGTGCTGCCAGTCTCGACGAGCGATGGAACTGGCCAGAGGTTCCGCCTCATAAAATCCCTTTCTTCTTTTCACGGCTGCACCTCCGGTTCCGCTTTCTGCTGGCCTTTATGCAGGAGATTGTTGGCTTCCATCTCCTCGAAGGTGACCGGCTCGAAGCGATTGACATCCACCCCGGCATTCAGCATCCGCTCGTTTGCCTGAATGAGCGGCCAGTAGTCCGCATCGGTATTTCCGTGGATGTGACCAAAGACCATGTAGCACCGCATGATATGCGGCCAGGACATCATGGGGTAGTGGCAGAGGGTGTACTGCCGCTTTCCGTCCGTGATATACAGCAGATTGCTCACGCTTTCAAAGAATCGCTCCGTCTGACAATTCTGGACCCATCCCCGGTCGTGATTCCCAAGGATGAGATGCTTCTTTCCCCGCAGCCGCCGCAGGTATTCCTCCGGCGGCTTTTTGCTCCGGTAGATGAGGTCGCCGAGGATATAGACGGTATCCTTCCCTGTGACCTTGCGGTTCCAGTTTTCGATGAGGGTTTCGTCCATCTCCTCAATGCTGGAGAAGGGCCGGTTGCAAAGCCGGATGCAGTTCTCGTGACCGAGATGCAGGTCAGAGGTAAAGAAAATCATGGGGATTCACCGTCCTTCTTCAACCGGGGAACCGGGATTGGCTGCCACCGGCAGTAGTTTGCAAGTTCGTCCCGGCGCTCAAGGGGCAGATTCATAAAATCGACGATACGCTCGCCTGGGAACCAGGCGTGGCAGTAGGCGGGAAGAACTCCTTCCGGCACGATGCCGATGGGCTCCTCTCCGGTCAGGCGGGCCTTCAATTCCTCAGCATTGCGGATACATACGGGAATGTCTGCCCGATGGAGTGCGAGGAAGAAGTGGATGGCCTCCACCGTCCGGGTCTCCGCAAGACCGGCCACCGCCAGATAGTAACCATGCTCATCCCGGCACACGATGCAGTCGATGTGGGTGCTGTTGCCGCCCCGGCATACCTCCCAGGGGTGGCCGATGCGTGGCCGCTCTTTCAGCCAGCGATCAAAGGCATCGGGGGAATTCCCGTCCAATTTGGACAGGCCCTCGTCCCGCCCATCCGCGTGGAGAAGGTACTGCTCCTTGTCCGGTTTCTCCGTTCCGGCATATCCCATGGCCCGGTAGCCCAGAGCGCAGGCATGATAGAAGTCGTTTGCGGTCATGGACGGGAGTCTTCTGTTTGCTTCCAGGGGATAGCCTGCCGCCGAGGCAAGAAACTCATCCACCTCCTGCCGGGAGATATTCTGGAAGAACTTCTCTTTCCATTCGGGAAAGACCTTCCACAGATCCCGGCGCAGGACGGTTCCCGTCCGATGCCAGACGGGCAGATTCCGCTCCACCAGCTTCGGATAGCTGCCATCCTCCACCGCCTGCACGGCGTCCCGCACGGCTTCCTCCAGCCAGGAGGTAAATGGGGAGATGTCATGGGGGAAAGATCTCTCTTTGCGGCAGTCCACCTCCAGCACATGGTTATGGCTCAGGAATACCGCCCGGTATCCGATCTTCTGATCTTCACCGGCGGAAAAGTGGAACCACTCCACCTCCTCCGGGAACTCGGAACGCCACCAGGCTTCAAATTCCTCGTAGCTCTCCACCTGCCCATCCTCCCGTAGATCCTCAAAACTGCCGAAGTCCTCGATGGTTCCCCGCTCGGCACGAAGCCAAAGCTCCCAGCTGTTGTGCTCCGGGTCAGGTTCCAGCCGGTAGAGCAGCCGGAAGATCCGGTCGATGGCCCCATAGGATGCCTCGTCGTAGGAGAAAGAGCAGTCGATGTTTCGGTATCCCACCCGGCCCAGCCAGCTGATATAGTGCTTAATCTCCGGTGCCTTCATGGCGTTCACCTCCTTGTGCTTGTTGCGTTTCCTCGTCCGCTCTCTCCTCAAATTGGGTTCGGAAGAGAGCAATGTGTTCTCTCACAAGAGTAGGATGTTTGTCATAGACATGGCGGCAAAGGGCCTTGTACAGAGCAAGGAATCTCTGGTCATCCCCGAAGTCCATAAGGCCGTCCATGATCCGCTCGATCTCCTGCTCCCCGGTGATCCTGTCCTTCACCACCTGTTCCACCAATTGACTGTATTGCTGGTATGCGGTATCCATCAGGCGGGAGAGCCTCTGGACGGTTTCACGGATTGCGGCAAAGCAAGCCTCCCGTTCCGTTTTTTCTTCCTCTGTCATCGTATGCTATCTCCCGACAGGAGCTGCGGCGCCGCCTCCACACTGTGGAAGAGGAAGTGCATCCGGTCGATGCGCTTGTTGATATGCCAGTGGCCGCAGAACCAGTGATTGTATTGCAGCTTCCTCTCGATCTCCTCCAGCCACTCCTCGGTAGAGGCATCCACGGTGCTCTGGTCGATCATGGGGAGGAATGCTTCCCGCGGCTCATACCGATAGGGGCAGGTGTGGGAGAGAACGGTATCCACCTGCCAGCCGCAGGCATCCAGCGTCCGGATGACCTTCTCCTTGATCTCCTGAGAAGGCTGCTCGTCCGGCCACCAGCCATATCCTCTGTCCAGCCGGTAAAACTTGTCCACGCTGTAAGCCCCGCCGATTACCAGATGGCAAAGACCCTCCAGATGAAATATCTCCCCATCAGCAGCGAACAGCAGGCGGGGGTAGGTCTCCTCCACCCAGACCGTTCCGCCGTTCCATTCCTTGGTCTGGTAGGATGGCAGGGTAGATGGGCGAACCTCATGATTGCCGTGGATGCACAGGAGCGTGGGTTTCACCTGTGTCAAAAGCTGCTTCATCTCGGCATCCCGCCCGTTCAGGAAATAATTGGCCCCCACATCCCCCAGAAGGACGAGGGTGTCCTGCTCGGTCAGCTTGTGCCGGTCACAGAACTGTACGATCTCACGAGGGTTCCCGTGGATATCGCCCGTGTAGTAGATCATGGACTATCCCACCTTTCGCCCTCCATTATACCAACTTTGGAGGCCCATATCCTGGACTTTTCGAAAACATATTCACTTTCCCAAAAACATATACACTTTTACAGGCAAAAATCGACCGGCAGTCAAAGCACATGACTTCCGGTCGATTGTTTTCTCAGAGCAGGAATGTAAAATCGGAAGCATCCGAATCGATGCACTTCTCCCGGTGTTCTCGCAGAGCTGTCTTTAAGGCTTTCATCATGTCCAGCAGAATGAGAGCCTCACAGATGGTGCAATCTGAGAGGAGCAAGGTGATCTCCTCACTGGCGCACCGTTCCGTGTCGGTGATCTGCTCCATCAACAACCTTTCCGGCGATACGCCGAGGGCATTGGCGATGAGAACAAAGGTGTCCAGGCTCATACTTTTGAGGCCGCTCTCTATGTAACTGATGTAAGAGGGGGTTTTGTCCACCGCCTCGGCGAGCATTGCCTGGGAGAGATGGTTGCGGCGACGGGCTTCGCGGATGTGTTTGCCAATGGCTTTGTAGTCAAGACTCATAATAAGACCTCCAAAAAAATTGTAGCCTTATTATAGTGTCTGGCCTATATCATCGCCTTTGCCTTATATCAATTTCACCCCAAGTTGATATACTCTTAGAAATAGATTAACTGGAGAATATATTTCAAAAAGGGGGGGAGCCGATGGAGGAACATGGTTTGAACGAGCGTCAGCTGATTGGCTCCCGCATTCGGGAGGCGCGAGTCGGCCGGCGGATGAGCCAGGCAGATCTTGCAGCCAAGGCCAATATCTCCCTGCCTCATGTCAGCGCTATTGAAACGGGAAAGACCAATATGAAACTGGAGTCCTTCATCCGGATCATCGAGGCGCTTCAGGTGTCAGCGGACTCCCTGCTTCGGCCCGATGTGCCGGAGGTGCGGAGCCTCTACCAAAGTGAGTTTGACGAGCTGTTGGCCGATTGCTCCCCCAAGGAACTGGATTCCATCCTGAAAATCGTCCGGGAAGTGAAATCCACCATGACCAGAAGAGAAGACAACGATTAAAGCGGCGAGCCGAGGAGTGTTCCAAAGGCCCGCCGCTTTTCTTATGCAGTTGGTTTTTTGGGGACGAACTCCACTTTGAGACGCATCCCCAGGCCATCCGCCAGTCTTTTCAGGGTGCGGAGAGACGGATTGCCGGTTCCGTTTTCGAAACGGCTGATGTCTGCCTGGGCGATACCAGTCACTTCCGCCAGCTGCTTTTGCGTCAGCGACTGTTCATCGCGCCCTTCCAGAATCGCTCTCATGATCTGACGCTCCGGTTCGAGGGCATCCCACTCGGCTTTGAATGCGGGATCTCGGAGCTGTTCATTCAGAGTTTCACGAAAATTCTTGCCCATAGGTCAATCCTCCTTCCTCTGCTGGTAGTCCGCTCGATAATGTCTGTCTAATGTTATAACCCATACTTGTCGACTAAAACATCCCAGCGCTTCTTCGTTTCTGCATCAGAAAGAGATGTGAAAAGGCTAATTATTTTTCCGTCCTCACTATCAAATGTAATCTCATTGTATAATATGTAATCCCAAACTAATCGTCCAGTTTTGTCCCCGAAACGAGCAGGTACGCTATCGTGGATAAATCCATGTTGCTTAGATAGTTTTTCTGCAATTGTGAAGATAAGAGGGAGAGCCGCAGTTGCCACTTTAATCGTTGAAATGAGATCTTCTTCGCCCTCAATTCGCTTTTTTTCAATGCTATTGTCCATGCCGATAACCATTCCTTCCACTTCGAATAGTCTATTAGAATGCAATTTTAAGCTGGTTAAGTACCGTCTGTCGTTTCGTAGTATTTTGCCGAGAAGTTTTCCATACCCACCGCCTTCTCTCTATGTTCATTATATGTGTTATATCACATAATGTCAATGCACATTTCGTTTTCAGGAGTAGCACGGATGGCAGTACATCCTGGATAGGATAAAGCCGAGTGGCAAAATACTGCGATCTCACTATCTTCATCGTACATATATGGTGCAGAAGACTCAATGGGGCTCGTCTTGGGGTAGAAATGGGTTTGCAGCTCGCCGGAAGTCATTGTAATCTGAATCTTTTTTTCTCGTTCATCGACCAGGAGTCAAGTTGTTGACCTCTGGTCGATTTTATTTATAGTCTGTGGCCGCTATAATAGCCCGTAAGAACATTCGCAGGGGGAGCACATATGGAAGAGCTGGCAATAAAGGGCGAAGCAATGGAGCAGGAGATCATGCCGTCCTTTGATTTTCTGCTGGAAGGAGAGGCGGAAAAGAATGCGCTTTTGGCAGAGCATCGTGCCTGGTTAAAAGGCATTCGGCGGGAGCGCCCGCTTCCGAAAAACCATCACCGGGTGGCGGTATACATTCGCTACTTCAACCAAACCCGCTATGAGGATTATCTCTCCGCCCACAAAAAGCAGTTTTTGGACACGCTGGCTCTTTGTCCGAACTGGGAATTTGTCGGTTTCTATGTGGATGAGGGAAGCACCGCACCGAACATGGAAAACGCTCCAGAATGGGCGAGACTCCTGCAAGATTGCTATGAGGGCAAGGTAGATCTGGTGATCACCCAGAAGGCAAGCAATATTTCCAAGAAACTATCGGAGCTCTCTTTCTGTGCCCGGCTTCTTGCGGCGCTGCCAAAGCCGGTGGGCATTTACTTTGTTTCGGAGGATATCTACACAATGGCTTCCTACTACCGGGAGGATCTCCATGATCCGTATTTTCTGCCCGGTCCTGATTGGACGATCCTCCCCGATCACCAGCCTGGGAGGGAAATGCTGCATGATTGACAAGGCCACCCGCAATCGGCTTGCAGAACGAAAGGAACGGGTCCGCCGCCGGATCAACACAAAGGTTGACCCGGAGAACTACGAATTCATCCCTGCCAAGAAGCCTATCGACTACTACGACAACGATATTCCGCAACGAGTCGCCGTGTATGCCCGTGTTTCCACGGACAATGTCCAGCAGACATCCTCCTATGAGCTGCAGAAGAAATACTATGAGGATTTCGTCCTGCATCACCCCAATTGGACGCTGGTTAAAATCTATGCCGATGAGGGCATTAGTGGGACTTCCCTCGTCCATCGGGACGAGTTTAATGCCATGATGACTGACTGCCGCAGCGGTAAAATCGACATGATCATCACCAAAAGCGTGTCCCGTTTTGCCCGGAATGTGGTGGACTGCATCAGCATGGTCCGGATGCTGGCGGAACTGCCCAGCCCGGTGGGCGTGTTTTTCGAGAGCGAATGTATCTTTTCCCTTAAGGATGATTCCCAGATGGCGCTTTCCTTTCAGGCCACCATGGCGCAGGAGGAGTCCCATATCCGCAGCCGGAGCATGGAAACCTCCCTGCGGATGCGGCTGGACGGCGGCTTGCCTTTGACGCCCAAGCTGCTGGGCTATTCTCACGACGGGGATGGAAACCTGGTGGTCAACCCGGAGGAAGCGCCTACGGTGAAGCTCATCTTCTACATGTATCTGTACGGCTACTCCACCAGCGACATCGCGGCGGCGCTTACCGAGCTGGGCCGTAAGACCTACCTGGGAAATATCAAATGGACCTCCAATTCCATTGTTCAGGTTCTTCGCAATGAGCGTCATTGCGGGGATGTGCTGACCCGAAAGACCTTCACCCCGAACTACCTGAACCACAAGTCCAGGAAGAATCGGGGCGACCGCCCCCAGAGCCTTTACCGGAATCACCACGAGGGCATTGTTTCCAGAGATGATTTCATTGCCGTTCAGCACCTTCTGAACAACTCCAAGTATGGACATCGCTCTATCCTCCCGGAGCTGCGGGTGATTGACAGCGGCCTGCTCAAAGGCTTTGTAACCATCAACCCTCGCTGGGCCGGGTTCAAACCTGCGGATTACTTTCAGGCTTCCGCCAGTATCCATCCTCCCGATGAGCAGGCGGAAGAAAGAGCGCCTCTTTCCAGTGTCACTCTGGCTCCTGGGGATTTTGACATGAGGGGTTTTGAGATTACCCGCAGCGAGTTCTTTGATAATTACCACCGTCCTTATGTTCAGTTTCAGGATAAGAGGATCAAATTCAGCACAGCTTGTGTTCGTACATTTGGGAAAGACAACCATGTGGAACTACTGGTCAACCCAGTGGAGATGAAGTTTGCTGTCCGCACGGCGGAAAAAGGCAACCGCAATGCCGTCCTGTTCTCCAAACTGGTGGATGGGAAATACCAGCCCAGAGAGATTGCGGGTGCGGCCTATATGGAAACGCTGTTTCAGCTGTTCGGCTGGAGCCCGGATTTAAAGTATCGGATTGCCGGGCGGCTCTTTCAAAGCCAAAGTGAATCAGCGTATATTTTCGATCTCAATGACGCAGAGGCGTTTATCAAATCTTATCTGCTCTCCGGTCAGCAAGGCGAGCAGGATTCCCATGATTCTGTGCAGCCGCTCTCCATCTCTGGCAAGCGGGTGCGCGCCGTACCGGAGGAGTGGATTCATTCTTTTGGAACGCAGTATTATCTCCACCAGCAATCTTTCCAGCAGGTTCATGACCAGAGCGAGGAGGATTGGAAGATTCGCATAGAGGGGCAGCTTTACGAAACCGGTCAAAAACTCCATGTGACCGGTTTTGAGGAACTGAGAGACTATATCCGCCAGGAATTCAACCGGCGCGGAAAGGAGGAACCATAATTGAGCGAGGAGAGAGGCGAAAAACCCGGTGGTGTGATTGCCGGGATGCTCCGTTCTCTGGAAGGGGAGCAGACGGCCGGGATTGCTCCTGTCATGCCGGAGATGGAAGTGGACGTTCATCAGGCAGGTCATGAAGGCGATGATGTTCTGGAGACGGAGCGGGAATTCAATTACGAGGGCTACCAGGTGGTACGCCGGGAATTCTTTGCCCATATCAATGAGCCATCCGTGACCTTTAACAACTATAAATTCTATGTAAACGCTGCCTGCCTGAATCGATTCCCGAAGGTAGATTATGTGCAGGTGCTGGTCAATCAGGAAAGCAAAATATTGGCGATCCGCCCCTGTCAGGCAGAAGACCGGGATGCCTGCGCCTGGTGTACCAATGGCTCTGGCAGACGAAAGCCGAAGCAAATCACCTGCAAGATCTTCTTTGCCAAGGTGTTTTCTCTGATGGGATGGAATCTGGACTATCGATACAAGCTCCTCGGACGGGTGATCCACGCCAAGGATGAATGGCTTATCGCATTTGACCTGACTGCCACCGAAGTATACCAGCGGGTTCTGAAGGATGGCGAGAAGCCCAGAGCCTCCCGGACGCCGGTGTTCCCGGAAGGTTGGAAAACACAATTTGGCCTGCCGTTCCGGGAACATCAGAAATCCATGCAGGTTGATATTTTTGAAGGATATGCGGTGTATGGGCTTCGGGATCGTGCCTCTACGCCAGAAACGCCTATTGCGGAGGCTCCCATACCGGACGGAAGCGAAGAACAGAATCCATCATAGGAGGCAGAATATGAGTCGAGAAAATCAACCGCAAGCCTCGCTGACCCTTGATCCATTTCGCAATCGAATCCGCATCCACAAGAAAACCATACGCCGCCTGGGCAGTCCTGCCTATGTGCAGTTTTTAGTGAATCCGGAAGAACTTTATATCGCCGTTCTTGGCTCGGACAAGCCTATGATTGGGGGAACGGCAAATAAGGTTCGATTGTCCAGTGTCAGCTTTCACACCAACCAATCCGTAGAGTTTTATAGTTCTACCTTGCTGAGCAATCTGTCGGAGATTGTCGGTGGCTTCGATCTGCGGTTCAATTATCATTTGACAGGAGAGATCGATTCGGTGAACCGGGTCGCCTATTTTTCCCTCCAAACCGTGAAACCGCAGGAGCGCAGGAGGCAATATGGAAGAGAAGGGGTTTAGGGAACTCAGGATCGATCCGGAATTCAAAAACCTGATTCGACCTCTCCGGCGGGAGGAATACCGGCAGCTGGAGCTGAATCTGGTGATGGAGGGCTGCCGGGAGGCCATCGTTGTTTGGGACGGTACCATTGTAGACGGACATAACCGATACGAGATCTGCAATAAATTGAAAATCCCTTATGGCGTAAAAGAACAGGTTTTTCCAAACCGGGATGCGGCAATCGCCTGGATCTGCTCCAATCAACTCGGTCGCCGCAACATTTCAGAGGAGACGAAGAAGTATCTGATCGGCAGGCAGTATGAGGCGGAAAAGAAAGCGCACCGGAATGAGAACGGCTATAATCAGTACTGCCCAAATCCCCTCGCCACAGTTGGAAGAGGCCGTCCGGTAGAGGAAGAGAGCAGTCGACGAACCGCCGCCCGTCTGGGAAAGGAGCATCATGTGTCTGGAGCAACGGTCCAAAAATATGCAAAATACAGCGTGGCGCTGGATGCGATTGCAAAAACCGCGCCGGAATTGATTCCCCACATCCTGTCGGGGACATACAAGATATCCTTCGAAAACATTGTGGCACTGGCGGAGATGGCCCCTGCGGAGCTGAAGGAACTCAGTAAGAAAATCGGGAACAATCCCTATGCCTTTGCCCGATACAGCGATTCACGGCGCAGCCTCTCCACCGAGGCGTCTTCTAAGCCCGGCATACAGGCGGCGGAGCAGCCTGCCATCAAGACGATGCCCGCCTATGATCCGGATGCGGAGGTGGCTGGACTGACCCTCACCATTCCCTCCTGGATGAGCTCCATCGAGCGAACCAGAAATATGGCGCATCTCGCATCCATCTCTCCCGCAGCCAAGGAGAACTTGCAGGCAGCCTTAACAGCGCTGGGAGAAAAGGTGCAGGAGATGCTCGCGGCAATTGAGGAGGATTCCTAATGGCTGATTTCAGCATGTTTGTACCCAATGTCCATTTCGAGCAGATCCCCATTAAAAATCTGGTGTCCAACCAGGAGTATCAGCGAAACATATCCGAACAGCATGTACTGAATGCGGCAGCCCACTTTGATCTATATCAGATCAATCCGGTCAAGGTAAGCCGACGAAACGGCGTCAACTATGTGTTCAATGGGCAGCACACGGTGGAGATCGTCGCGCTGGCCTCCGGTTCTCGGGACACGCCGGTCTGGTGCATGATCTACGACGATCTCAACTATGAGCACGAGGCGGATATCTTCGCCAATCAGATGAAGTTCGTGAAACCCTTAAAGCCCTATGAGGTGTTCATGGCAAATATCGAAGCCGGAAATCAGAAACAGCTCATTATCCGGGATCTGGTGGAGTCCTACTCGCTTTCCATTGGCCAAGTCAGAAACTATGGGGTGGTTTGCGCTGTGTCCACGTTGGAAAGCATCTACGACAAGTTCGGCTATCATGTTCTGGACCGGACACTTCGGCTCTGTGTGGGCACTTGGGAGGGCGATATGAATTCTCTCTCCGCTAATATGCTCAACGGCATTGCCCGCCTGGTCCATACCTTTGGAGATGCGCTGAAGGATGAAAACTTCAAGGAAAAGGTGGGCGAGATGTCGGTAAAGCTGCTCTCCAGAACCGCCAAGGAGCGGCGGCCCGGCTCCATGGGGTATGCCGAGGCCATGCTTATTGCCTACAACCGAAAGTGTAAATATCCGCTTAAGTGGACCAGGCTCTACGAGAAGAATGTGGGGAACAGTGAAGGGCTGGACATTGATACAGATCTGGATGAGGAGGAGAACGAGGACTCCTTCGGAGATAACCCCGAGGAATAAACAAGCGGACGACTCCCCAGGGAATCGTCCGCTTGTGATTTCATGGCCGGAGGGTAGATGAACGCCGCCAGATCCAGATAACTGCTCCCGTCCGCCGCAGAGGCTCTATCGGTTTTTCTCAGTAGTGTCATAGCGGAGGCGAAGTGGATGCGGAGGCGACCGTTCCTGTCAAATTGCTTGACCTGGAAGGTACTGCCGACCTTGGAGAAGGTCTTCGGGCTGGATTCCGGGACATCTAATCCACAGCCGCCCCAGATTATGCGACCTTACCCCATTCGCCGTTGGTAGATACATCGTTCATGCTTAAAAGATTTATGTATTTATAAGGTCGATTGCTGTTGCAAGCAGAATTGCAATGACTTCATCTTCAGAATTATCATACTCCATAACGAATTTATCGGCATAGCCATCCTTAAGATTTAAAGGACAATCATGCAGAGTAGCTACCTGCTTACCCTTATATTGGATTTTGAAACTCTTGCCTTCCTGGTGTGTGATTTTGACACTACCTTCAAGAACCTCGAACTCCAGATTACCAAATGACACATATTTTTTTAGCAATGCGATTTTTTCTTTACCCAAGAATACCGTGCATTTCTTCACCTCTTTTTCAAACAACGGAACACCTGTAGAAATCAGATGCTCTTTAACATAGCCGATTTTATTTCCGTTTGCATCAAACAAATCCAAGATTTCACGGTCGGTGATAGTGTTCTCAGCGTTAGATTTATACTTGAGCGTACCATTGCCGTCAACAATTTGATAACGCCCAAGATAATCATTCATATCAGGCGTTTTCCCAGTAAAGAGGCCGACCATCGTGCCTATGGAATAGGACTTTGATTTGATAACCAGGAAATTTTTCTTGATTCCCTGGATATGTTCGGCCGCAGTTTTCTGCCCTGTGGCTTGACCGAGTTTATTCAGCACGGAGTTTACCACCCCATCTACCGATCCTTTCGGTATGACTTTTTCGGCGATTTTAGCACCAGCTAAAGCTGTGAGTTTACCTTTTAAACTCATAAGCGCACCTCCTATCGTGTTCTGTAAGAGAACTTGTAAATTTCGCGGATAATTAATCCATGCTGCCACTATCTTTATTTCCGCCGAACTCGCAGCCGCGTACATGGTCATGTCCATAATACCATCTGCAGTATCGGTAACCACTGTGAGGGAGACAATTGGTGCAGTCCCCCATTACAATGTCTTTGCCTTTGATTTGGATGCGATGCCAACACACGCTATGACTGTAAAGCGTATTCCGAAGAAACCTAACTTCGATGGAGACGGTTCCTGTGGGAATGGTCCATTTTTAATTTCATGGCCGGAGGGAAAAGGCCGGGCGCATATATTCCACAGCGCCCCGACTGAGGCCATACTGTCCGGCCAGCTGCTCCCAGTGTCCGGATACGGTTTTGCAGATCTCCTCCGCCGCCTGCTGAGCCTCCTGGGGAGATAAGCCGAAGTAGTCAGCGACCTCCAGCGCCAGATCCAGGTCGATGGTGTTGTCGTACTCGCTCACATTGAGGGAGAGACGGTCGCCTGTGGGGACTGGGTTTACATCGTAGAGCGGAGCCAGTCGCCAGCCGGTGAGAGTCAGGAGGAAACCGTGGTTGCGCAGGTGGTCGTCGGTGTTGGACACCGCCATACTGAATACGATCCGTTTCCACAGCTCAGCCAGATCCTGCCTGGGAGCCGCCCCATTGGCGCGGATGAACGCCGCCAGATCCAGATAACTGCTCCCGTCCGCCGCAGAGGCTCCGTCGGTTTTTCCCAGCAGAGTCATGGCGGAGGCAAAATGGATACGGCGGCGGCCATCCCGGTCAAATCGCTTGACCAGGAAGGTGCTGCCGGTCTTGGAGAAGGTCTCCAGCCTGGATTCCGGGACATTCAATCCGCACAGCCGCGCCAGGTCATGCACGACCTTCTCCCATGCGCCGCTGTTGGATTCATCGTGCTTAGACGGAAACTTGGCGATCCACAAAGCGCCGTCCGCTGCCTGCACCGTGGCCTTGGGCCTTGCTCCGCCCAGAGAGGAACCGGGGGCCAGAAGCTCCCGCAGCCATGTTTCGTTCAGGCCGCTTTCGTCATTCTCAAAGGCGATAGAGGCGTTTTCCAGTGTCCGAAGATGAACCCAGGGCGGCGTTGCGAAGGACTTGTCGTTGGAGAGAAAGTCTCCCCCCTCTTCCAGGCTGAACCGCAGTGCCCCCATGCGGGATTCATCGTAGACCCCCAGCAGGAAATCGCTTTCTGTGAGGTTTCGGGGCTTTCGGTCTTCTTTTCTGGCGTCAATTGCCTCCTTGCGCCGCATCAGCAGGCGGCCCCAGCGGTCCGGGCAGGAGTCGGCGAACAGCCCGAAGAGCCGCTTGTCCAGCGGCACATACTGCCGTCCCCGGTAGAGGGCCAGATCCGGGTCCAGAGAGAAGGAACTCTCGGCGGATGTCAGCCAGGCGGGGTCATACTCGAAGGAGAAGGTTTCCTGCCCCCGGATAAAGCTGCAGCGGAGCCGCCCCATCAGGGTGGGGGTCTCTCCACGCCAATTTTCATATACATAGATGGTCTTTTCGTCCTGCGCCATGGGCTACTCTCCTTTCTTGGGCGCCCGCCGTCTGGTAGGCAGCGCCAGGTCTTGCAGCTTCCTGCCGAATTCATCATCTTTGGCAATAAGCAGCAGGTCGCTGTCCATATTGTTCAGTGCGTGCAGCACGGCGGCATAGGAGCCGATGGATACCGTGGGCGCACCCTTCTCGATGGAGATGAGGGTGGCCCGGCTGATCCCCGCCCGCTCCGCCACCAGTTCCAGACTCAGCTTCCGGCGCAGGCGGGCAAGGCGGATCTGCTCACCCATCTGCTCCAGAATCTTTCTTGTCTGCGGCATGATGACCGCCGCTCTTTTGCCCATACATCATCGCCTCCTAACATACATTATAGTATATTACCTTGGCGATTATGTCAATTATATTTGAAGTTATTTGTTTTCCTCATTGAGCGCTTCCTCGATGAGATACCCGCCGCCGAAGATGATGTCCAGCCTGCCGTCGGGATATACCTTTACGCACTCGATCATCTGGTGGACGATGGTATCGTCGTACTCCATCTTTCTCGACGCACGATCTGCGATGATTTGCTGCAGCTGGAGGATGCGGCCATCATTCCCCTGGTCCGAGAGGAGGGCGTCCTCCAGCTTTTTGATTCTCCCTTGCAGGAGTTCGATGGTATCGGAAAGCTCCTTGAATTCCGCCTCATGGCTTTCAATGCCCTCGCCGCTCTCTACGCTCTCATTGATGAGGGACACCATTTTGCGGTTCAGACCATCGATTTTTCGGCGAAGCAGGTCGATTTCATCGCTGTTCCCGTTCAGCCCGATGGCCTCCCCAATGGTCGCCCTCATAAGTGCCAGATAGGTGGCCTCGTCTTCCTCATTGAAGCGGTTGACCGCCCGGACGATAGCAGCATGGAGCGCTTCCTCGTCTACTGTAGGGGAGGACTTGCAGTACCGCTTTCCGTAGTCCAATCGATTGATGCAGCGCCAGACCACCCGCTTTTTCCCACGGGATGTCCAGGTCACGCGCTTGTATCGGCTCCTGCATTCGGCGCAGATCATCACATTGGACAGCGCATACCGGGAGTATTTTCCGGTGGCCGTAGTGGCTGCTTTGGTGGAGTTTGGCTCCCGACTCATCCGCCTGGCGAGTTCTTCCTGCGTTTTGTGAAAGAGCTCTCGGCTGATGATACCAACATGGCTATTCTGTACATAGTACATGGGTGCCTCACCCGTGTTTTTGCGACGGACCTTGCCAATACAGTCAATTGTGACCGTCTTTTGAAGGATGCTGTCCCCGCAGTATCGTTCATTCCGGAGAATACCCTTAATCATGCTCGCAGAGAAGGAGAATCGTTTTCCTGGTATCTGGAGATTCTCTTCTCTGAGTTTGGTTGAGATCCGGTTGATGGTTTCACCTGACAGGTACATATTGAAGATTCTCTCCACGATGGATGCCTCCTCCGGGACGATCTCCGGTTCTCCGTCCTCGCCCTTTCGGTATCCAAGCAGGCACTTATAATTGAATACGGGCTTGCCGTCCTGGAATCGCTTCCGAAAGCTCCATGTGACATTCTTGCTGATGCTTTCGGATTCAGACTGTGCGAACCCTGCGTAGATGACCAGATAGAGCTCGCTGTCGATTTGCAGTGTGTCTATATTTTGCTCCTCGAAGTAGATGCCAATCCCTCTTGCCCTGAGCATACGCACATGGTCCAGGCAGTCAACAGTGTTTCTGGCAAATCTGGAGACCGACTTGGTGATGATATAGTCGATTTTTCCTGCCAGGCAGTCGTTGATCATCTTTTGGAACTGGGGCCGTTTATCTGCTCGAGTTCCTGAGATGCCCTCATCAGCGTACAGGCCGGCAAATTCCCACTCCGGCTTGGCGGCAATCATTTCGGTGTACACTTTTTTCTGGTTGGTGTAGGAGGTAAGCTGTTCCTCGCTGTCAGTGGATACCCGGCAGTAGGCGGCAACCCGGCGCTGGTGATATTGCTCCTTGTTGACGATCAGCGAGCGCTTCGGCTCAATGACCGATATGGTCTTTTTCGGTATCCTGGTTACATTCATTTTCATCCCCTCCGATCTCTACGTCGGTCTTGGTATGTAGGATCACCTGTCCTCCGCTTCCCAGCGTCAGATAGGCGACGATGTCACTAAAGTAGGCCGGACTGAATTCCTCCTGGGGCGTCATCATGCGCACACGTTTTCGGGCGATGGATGCGGCGATCTGCAGATGTGTATCGCTCTCTGCGTACAGCTGCTCCGCCATCTCAATTGTTTTGGCGATGACCAGGGCGTCACTGGGATTATCCCGCTCCAGTTCGGCATCGATTTCCCTGTTGATTTGCTGAGCCTCTGCCGACAACTCCCTTCGTTTTTTGGGGCGGGGTATGAGCAGGTGGCTGTTAGCGATGATGCGGTTCATCAGGATCGTCACCTTTTCCAGCAGATGCGTATCGGAAATTCGTATGCGCTGTCCGCAATCCGCATTGGTGCATTCCCAGCTTTCCCGAATCCGGTGCCTGTTGCTTACTCTCCTCCGCATTGGCGCCCCGCATTCCGCGCACCGGACCCGGTTCCGGAGCAGGTCGATCCCCTCCAGATTTTTCTCGAAGGTGTTCCGCTGGCGGGCTGTCCGCACCGCAGCAGCCTCCTCATACTGCTCCTCCTCGATGATGGGGTCATATTCTCCATCTCCGAGGTATTTGGCGTTTCCTATGATTCTTGCGATACGGGCTTTATCCCACACATCCGTCCTCTCGCTGTAGGGGATCTTCCTTTCAGTCAACAGTTCGGCAATGCTTTGGAGGGAAGCGCCGTTGATGTAGGCGCTGAATATCTCACGGATGACCATAGCTTCATCCTGTGCGATGACTGTCCTTCCGTTCCGCATAGTGTAACCGTATGGGATATAGCGTATCTTCTTCATTTTGAGGTTCCTCTCCGTCAGAGCATTTCTGTAAATCGCAGCCCGCCGATGAGGGTGACCGTCATTTCATCCCGGCGGGTGATGCGGATGGCCTGGACAATCTCGGCAAACAGCTTTTCATCGAATCGGTCCAGGGGTTCTTCCAACTCCTCCAGCAGTTTTTTCAGCCGTGTCACTTCCTCGATTATATCGGTGATGCCCGAGGAGAATTCACACTGGCGCTCACGCTTCAGTTGGCGCAGTTGGTCGTTGATATCCTGCACCTGAGCTTTGTGGACCTCGTCTTTGAGGTATCCTTTTGCATGGAGCTGTTCCACCATCACCAGCTTGGCATTGAGATCTGCGATGCTCCGGCTGATCTCCCTTGCGGCTGTGTTTTTCCGCTTTTGTTTCAGCTCGGCGGATTCCAGGCGGAGCAGGGTTTGACCCAGAATGTCGTATTCGGAGAACCGAAGCTTGTTGACCATGGCGATGAAGGCATCATAGATCCGATCCTCACTGTAGTAGTTCGAGTCGCATTGGGTGCGATCCTGAATGTGTTTGGAACATCCCCACTTGGCGGTCCCGGAAACCTGCCGCCTGCGAAAATACGAGCCGCACTCAGAACACTGAATGCGGCTCGTAAGAGGATAGATATTTTGCGCTGTGGATTTCCCAAAGATATCCTGACGCTTTTTCAGGAGGGTCTGGACCTTGTCGAAGGTTTCTCGGTCAATGAGCGGAGCGTGGGTCATGGAGGCGTAGAACATATCCTCCTGGCCTCGATTTCGGAACTGTTTGAACGGGACTGTGGTGTCACGGTAGGTTTTCTGGTATTTGCAATCGCCGCAATACCGTTCATTCCCAAGGATGTACGCCACCTTGGTGGAGCGCCAGAGGGATTTCCCGGTCTTAGTTTTGATGCCGCGGCTGTTAAGGTCGCGGGCGATCTCCGATGTAGACTGGCCGCTCAGGTAGTTTTCAAACATCATGCGGACGATGGCCGCCTCCGGTTCATAGACCACCAGTGCCTTTTCCACCAGCCGGAAACCGTATGGAGCGTTGCTGTCCACATACTCACCCGATTGCATCCGTTTCACGATGGAAAGCCGCTGGTTCTGGGAAATAGCCTTGGACTCCTCCTGCGCAATGGCAGAGAAGGTATTGAGGAGCATTTCATCCCCGAGGGCCAGAGTGTAGATTCCCTCTTTCTCGAACTGCACCCCCACGCCGAGCAGCTTCAGCTTCCGGACATATTCCAGAGACTCCTTGGCGTTTCGGGCGAAGCGGGAGACGGACTTGGTGACGATCAGGTCGATTTGGTGCTGTTCGCACATCTTGATCATTCGCTGGAATTCGGTTCGGTTCTGCGCTTTCATGCCAGACAGCCCTTCATCCGCGAAGATCTCCACCAGTTCCCACTCTTTTTTTCTCTGAATGAGGCTGGTATAGACCCGAATCTGGTTGGCATAGGAGTTCTGCTGATCTGCTGAATTGGAAGATACCCGGCAGTAGGCAGCGACTCGGACTTTCCGAATTTCCTGTCTGGTGATGGGCGAGATGAGTTTGGCCTGTGGCATCAGCAGAATCCCCTTTCTGGCTGAATTTTGGATTGTACTACATTTTGGTACAATCCACTTTTACGGTTCAAGCAACATTATATTCAAGAAGAAGATAAAATCCATTGAATAAATGCAGATCAGGAAATTTCTACATAGTCAACAGACTGCGCCGTGCAAACTCCATCAGATTAGACGATGCCGTCCTGACATCCTAATCCGCAATAACAAGATCCGAGCCGGTAAGCTTCTGGTAATATCGCTTGGCTCGCTCGTATTCAGCGGCGGTGATCACACCGCTGTTCCGCATCGATTTCAGCACGACCACGATAAACAGATAGTTTGCACTTTTGGTTTGTGACATGGTAATCATGGTGTGATCCCTCCTAACTGCAAAATTGAATTGATACCACAAAAATAGGGGCCACCCCGTCTGGTTGCGGCAGTGTTGGCTTACTTCGCTACATAGTGGGTGACCCCCATTGCTTCTGATATCAAGACGATTGTTCGTCTTTTTTTGCCTGTATTCGACACTACTTCCCCAGGCCAGGGCGGACATCTAAACTGCGGCGGGCGCCGCACTCCGGGAATCGAACCCCTCCGAGGATCTCTCCGAGCTGCCCCCATTGCTTGAGACTGTGGCTGGGCAGGGGTACCATTGTAGGCGGATGAGGTCTTGACGAAACAGACTGCCACGCCTGCTTTTGGATCGGTGGACCCGCTGGGCACCTTATTGGCCGTCATTGATAGAAGAGAAAGAGGGCTTTGCCCCTTTCTCCCCTACAGGTGGTCATCGCGCACCGTCCGCATCGCTCGCTCATCCGCTGATGTTATTTAGCTGCCGGATATTCAGTTGAAAAGGTTCAATGAAGGCGTCCGAAGAACCCCTTCACTTTACAACGGACATTTTTTCAGCAAATCACAACCATCACCCAAAAATATTTTTCGCTTTTTTCTGAATGAGTCGGATTGCATTCTGGACGCTCTGATAACTGACTCCCATTTGATCCGCATAAGCCTTGTAACTGATCCCATTCAGAATGCAAGCCTGGTAAATTCCATATTGGGTAGGAGTCAGGCTCTCTCGCAGTCTTTGTTCCAGCAGCTTCGTGGAGATTTCTTCTGTGTAATCGACCGTATCAGCCAACCAGTTGGAGTCTGTCACATCTTCAGGGAGCACATCCAGCGATAGAATCGTTGGTTTGGATATGCCGTCTCTATCCGCTTCCTGATCCAGTGACATTGCTCGACGGAACCGCTTTTCCTCCGAACGCAACACCTGCATCACAGTGCGCTCCACCTCTGTTACCTCGCCAGTAGCCTTGATCCGCACCATGCACTTGCCGTCCTCCGTTGTCCAGAGGTCATAGTCGAACTCGACTGGGGTTTTCGGGATTCCTTTCATTGCTTCGTCCTTTCCGCTGGTGCGAAGCAGCGGAATGACGAGGCAACAAAAAGAGCCGCATGACGGTGAGCGTGTAATTCCATACCGATAAATCAGGTGTTTCCATTTTGGAAACATCTGATCATGCGGCATTAGGAAGACTCACCAGTCAGCGGCTCCACAGCACAGCTATCAATATTTATTTGTTAATCTCTGCCCTTATCGGTCTTGATAAAAGCGAAGTTTTAACCGTCTCATACTGAGGACATTAAAGACGGTCTCCTGTCCACAGCGTTTGCACTTTGCTTGGACATGGCCTCTGGTGTCCTCAAATACAGCGATTGAATTGTGTCCACAGAAGGGACATTTCACCATCCTTGTTTTTTGGTTTGCGATGGCATGACGCGCTTTTCGGATCTTCTCCATCATTTCCTCAGACGGCTCAGAGATGCGGATATTCTTTTTCATGCCCACACCTCCAAGGGATCTGAATATTCCCGGTACGGACGATCCTCAATGTAACCGAGATGTCTCAGCCGGATTACAGCCGCCGACTTCGACACGGCAAACTGCCTACACAAAAGAGACAGTGATAACTTGTCACGATATGCGAACACCCCCTCGTAATTGATTAACTTCTTGCCACCGGCAAAATACCACATGGCAAGATCAATTTCTTTTTGCGGCATAAGGATGGCCGCGCCAAGGACATTAGCCTGCCATTCATTCCAGTCCTCGCGAGTCTTTAAGTCGCGGAGCGAATACACTGTCCGTGCCGAGTATTTCTTTGCATAGGCTGACTGCGCAGTTTCACTTTCCATCTGGAACAAAATCTGATGTGCGCACTCATGGGCAAGGGTAAAGCGTCTCTTGCCGCAGAGCTTTTGGACTTGTCCGGGTTGAATAAAGCTGGTGTCCATCAGAATTTGATTTTTCCTGAGTGGGATGGTTCGCTTCACGCCCATCTCTTCCGTGATATACTCGGTATCCGCATAGGCGGTCAGACCACAGATGCTTCCATCCGGGGAAAGATGGGCAAACGACACTTCCAAGCCAAGGTATTCCTTGGCGAACTGGTCAATCGGTGTCCCTCGTGCCATTCGTCGGATGTCCTTGGTTTCGCTGCCGAAAAAGAACTCATTGAAATCCTTGGTTACGGCTACTGCAATTTCTTCGATTTTCTTCTGGGATAAGATCATCGTTAGGTCTCCTTTGCTTCAACAAACCACTTGCTGCCCTCCTGAAACAGATAGGATTCTCTGCCACGGATCAGCACCGTATAGCGAATGCCGCCGCCACCCACCTTTTTGGAAGAGGCACGGCACTTATAGAGTACCTGATCGATCTGAAAAATTAGGCCGTTTTTCCACCGGATGAAGCGCGGATGGAATACGCCCTCCTGATCCACATCCAGATTGACCGAGACATAGGCTTTCCTGCAGTGTGCACTCATGTTTCTCACTCCTTGCTACACATAACGGGCACCGGCAACTTTCTCGTTGCCCGGTGTCCGTTACCAATTTCAGTCCAAACGAAAACGAACATCACATTTTGGTCTGCGCACTCTTGACGGGACACGCAAACCGATATACAATAAATGCGTAAAGCGATTGCGTATTATCATTATATGTAAACGGATTGCTTGTGTCAAGCACTTTTAGGCGGAAAACGCAAATAGATTGCATATTATCACGCTTACAGGTAGGAGGATATACTATGAGGTTCGGAGAAAAGCTCCGCGTACTGCGCAAGGAAAAGGGACTTACTCAGGCGGAACTTGCGAAACTGGCGGGAGTAGGACTCAAGACGATCACCAACTATGAAAAGGGCAGCACATACCCCCAGAACCGCGAGGTGTATGGCATTCTTGCCCGGATTCTCGGCTGCGATGCAGACTATCTGCACAACGAGGGCGACGATTTCATCGCAATGGCGGGGCAGCAATATGGCTATCGGGGCAAGAAGGGCGCCGAGCGACTGCTAAAAGAAGTAAGGGTAGCCTTTTCCGGAGGCGAGATGGCAGAAGAAGATATGGATGAGATGATGCTTGCCATTCAGGAAGCCTATATCGATGCGAAGAAGCGAAACAAGAAATACACGCCCCAAAAGTATCTGAAACAGCAGGAAGGAACGAAGTAAGCCCGCTCTATGGGACTTTTCATCTGTTATATTGAAACAGTACCATTCTGCCCGGAAGGGGTGATACCACTATGCTGATTCGAGCGGAGGAAGCCATTCAAAAAGCCAACCGTATTGTGCGGCAATGCGGCACGAGAAATGCTGACCGGATCGCAAGGGAGCTGGGGCTGATCGTCATGTCTCGTGATTTCTCCCGTCAAAAAGGCGCATACATGGTCATTGAACGAAACCGCTATATCTTTATCAATAAACATCTCGACCCCGTGATGCACGACATTGTTCTGCTCCATGAGATCGGCCATGACCGCCTCCACCGTAAAGATGCAATCCGTGCCGGCGGACTGCAGGAATTCAATATCTTTGACATGAGAGACAAGCGCATGGAATACGAGGCAAATATGTTTGCCGCACAGATCGCCCTTCCAGACGAGGAAATTCTGGAATACATATACGGCGGCTACGATGTGGGCCAGATTGCGCGGGCAATGTCTTCGGACATCAATTTGGTGGCGCTCAAGGTCTCAGAGCTGAACACGAGGGGGTATCGCTTCCGTGAACAGGAACACCGAAGCGATTTCTTAAAATGAACGAGATGGTTTTGCCGGGACAAGCGAAAAGGAGAAAATCAAGATGAAATATTTGCTGTATCGTTCCTTCGGGAATCTGGACAAGGATGTGAAGAAGCACGAGCTGGTGGCTGTGGAGTATGGAAAAGACATCTACGATGTGACCGACGCACTCATCAAGGCAGCTGCGGATGACCTTGCCGGTCTGTCGGAATACGAAAAGTATGAGACCGCCGCCTTCGCTCCGGAGCGGACAAAGGATTTCCGTAAGACCAAGCGGTACGCCTACGAGATGACCGGCATTGTCTATCCTACCCATGCTGACAAGAATATTCTCATTGACTTTGGAATCGTGGAGGAAGCGGAATGAGCAGAGAGGAACCCTATTATATCCCGATGCCGGAGATATACGGGCGAAGAAAACTGAACGCCCTCTATCGGGAGATCCCGCTGAAGGACGCCACTTCCCGGCTCCTGCGGAAGTATTTTAATGCCGCCGCCAATCTGTACGGCATTATCCCCCTGCACAAGCTCTATGGGATCATCGCCTCCCAGAATAAATCCCTTGTAACCAGGGAGGAGTTTCTGGCCTTTGCCGAAATCGCGCGGCATGAGTGTGAGGACTACTACATCCTCGGCAAGTCTGAACTCTATTACGACGGCCCCGAAACGGAGCTGATGGAATATGAGGTCATCGACGTGCAGCTGATCGACGAGGATCTTGATCCCTATCACGAGGTCTTACGGGGCCATCAGGGAAAACCCTACTATGTGCCGGACAAAAAGGAGCTTCTGGCCTACGACAATCCCTTCTACTGGGAGAACACCCCAGAAGCGGAAGCATTCCGCACCTTCCTCCTGACCAAAACCACCGTGCCGGAGGACAAGATGGAAGCGGTTTTCGTAGACATCTACTATGGCCTCCACTGCATGAACGCCGGATTGGAGGATGTGCTGAACCGGTTGGATGAGATTGGCGTGGAGTTCCGCCGCAAAGTGGATGTAGGCGATTTTGCCGAGGTCTATACCCCCTTTCACAACCATGTGCGGATGCAATGCAACCGAGGGCATACTCCTGATGAACTTTTTGCCTTACTTCCCCCGGAAGAACGCATCCCCAAATCCCTTTCCTTTGGTCCGAACATCCGTCAGGCCATTGCGGACGGAACCATGAATCCCGAAGAGTTGCGGCAGGGGATCTTGACGATGGATATGCCAAGTGAAGAACTGCGTATGAGTTTATTGAAAGAGATTGCAGCGGCTCAAACTGCTGCTAAGCCGAAGAAGGTGGGGCGGAATGATCCCTGTCCCTGCGGCAGCGGTAAGAAGTTCAAAAAGTGCTGCGGACGGTGAGCATATGAAAATCAAGCTGCAAACAGTCATAGACGCAATCGAACAGGCCAGCGATGCCTACACGATGCTCTACGACACCAAAACCAACGAAACGGTTTATCTGCCCGATGCGTGGGTCACTGGTGAGACCGACGAGGCGCTTGCCGCTCTGGTTGAGAACGAACCGAAGCGGTTCCTGCATTTTCCGACAAAATATGATATCCACGAATACAGCATCATGGACTCCTTTGTGGACTACCTCCCGCCGGGAAGGATGAAAAACGAACTCGGCGCAGCGATCCGGGGCAGGGGTGCATTCCGGCGCTTCAAGCAGACCATCCGCTTCCACGGCATCGAGCAGCTGTGGTACGACTATCAGGCGGATGCCTACCGGGAGCTGGCAGAGCGCTGGTGCCGGGACAACGATGTGGAGTACGAATAAATTGGAAGCTGTATCAAGAGCAGAAAAGAGGTTCCGGATGAAAAACATTCTCATTATCCAAGGGGGCGGCAGACCCAACGGAAATACTGCCCAGTTGGTGGAACACTTTGCCCGTGGTGCGAAAGAAGCGGGGCATACCGTAGAAGTTATTTCACTGAGAAAACAGGAAGTAAAGGGCTGCATGGGATGCAACGCCTGTCGGTATGGAAAGCCTTGCGTACAGAAGGACAGCTTCAACGAGCTTGTTCCCAAAATTAAGGATGCAGACTGCATTGTCTTTGCCTCACCCTTACTGTTCTGGACGATTTCCGCTCAGCTAAAGGCGCTGATCGAGCGCTTTTATTGCATCGCAGAGGAAGATCCCAACCCGCCGTTGGGACGGTATGAGAAATACCCCTCCAAAGACTGCGCCTTGCTGATGACCTCCGCTGACAATTTCTTCTGGACATTTGAGCAAGCGGTTTCTTACTATCAGTTTACCCTTGTCAACTACATCGGATTCCATGACAGAGGGATGCTATTGGCCGGAGGCTGCGGCGACACCAACGGCAAGCCACAGATTGACAAGACCGACCATCTGCAAGAGGCATATGAATTTGGAAAACACATCTATTGAGCAATGCAGCGGGAGGTTTGCAGAATGAATCGGGGACAGTTCAAGCAATATATTCTTGAAACCTATCCCTGTGAGGCAAACCACCCGTGGATAAAATACCCCAACAACGAGGTTTTCCGGCATCCGGGCAACCGCAAATGGTTTGCCCTTGTGATGGATGTTCCCAAAAACAAGCTGGGTCTGGCAGGCTCGGATGTTATTGATGTGGTAAACCTCAAATGCGACCCGATCCTCATCGGCTCACTGCGGAAAGAACCCGGCATCTTTCCGGCTTACCACATGAACAAGGCAAACTGGATCTCGGTTGCCTTAGACGGCAGTGTGCCGGACGAACTGATCAAAATGCTGCTGGATATGAGCTATGGCGCAACAGCGCCCAAGAGGAAAAAGAAAGCCAAGAAAAGCTGATGCCGCTGAAAGGAGGCGTACCGAAGCATGAAGCAGCGCACTTACATCGCAATCGACCTCAAGAGTTTCTACGCTTCGGTGGAATGCCGGGAGCGCGGGCTTGACCCCATGGACACCAATCTTGTTGTGGCGGATGAAAGCCGCACTGACAAGACCATCTGCCTTGCCGTCACCCCAAGCCTCAAAAGCTATGGCATTTCCGGCCGGGGGCGGCTCTTTGAGGTCAGGCAGCGGGTCAGGGAGGCCAACGCCGGACGGCGGCACGACGCTCCGGGCAGAGTGCTGGAGGGCAAGTCACACTTCATCTCTGAGCTGCAACAAAACCCGAAGCTGGAAATCGACTTCATCATCGCCCCGCCCCGCATGGCCTACTACATGGAATACAGCACAAAGATCTACGAGGTCTACCTGAAATACATCGCCCCGGAGGACATCGTGGTCTACTCCATCGACGAGGTATTCATGGATGTGACCGACTACCTGAATACCTACAAGCTGTCTGCCCATGACCTTGCCATGAAGATCATACTGGATGTCATTGAGACAACAGGCATCACGGCCACGGCGGGGATCGGCACCAACCTCTTTCTCTGTAAGGTGGCCATGGATATTGTGGCGAAGCATATCCCAGCGGATGAAAACGGGGTACGCATCGCCCAGCTGGACGAGATGACCTACCGGCAGACCATGTGGTCGCATCAGCCTCTCACCGACTTCTGGCGGGTAGGCCGTGGCTATGCAAAGAAGCTGGAAGAGCATGGGATGTTCACCATGGGCGATGTGGCGCGGATGTCCGAGCGCAACGAGGACCTACTGTATCAACTCTTTGGGAAAAATGCGGAGTTGCTCATCGACCATGCGTGGGGCTGGGAGCCGACCACCATTGAGGCGATCAAGGCATACAGGCCAAGCTCCAACAGCTTAGGCTCCGGGCAGGTGCTTCACTGTCCCTACAATGCGGAGAAGGCACGGCTTGTCCTGCGGGAGATGGCCGATATGCTCTCGCTGGATCTGGTGGACAAGGGGCTTGTCACCGATCAGCTGGTGGTGACGGTGGGCTATGACATCGAAAACCTCACCGACCCGGCCAGAAAAGCAAAGTACCACGGTGCGGTTGTGAAGGATCATTACGGACGCCAGATCCCCAAACACGCCCATGGCACCATCAATCTGGACGGACACACATCATCTACACGCAAAATAATGTGCGCTGCGGCAGAGTTGTTTGATTGCATTGTAGGCAAAAACCTTCTCATCCGAAGGCTGAATGTGGTGGCGAACCATGTCCTTCCGAAAGAGTCTGCGCCGGTGAAAAACGGGGGCTTTGAACAGCTCGACCTGTTTACCGACTATGCCGCACAACAGGCGCAGCAGGAACGGGAAAAGCAGGAATTGGAGCGGGAGCAGAAAATGCAGACGGCTATGCTGACCATCAAGAAGAAGTTCGGCAAGAATGCGATCCTCCGGGGAATGAATTTGGAAGAAGGGGCAACGGCCAAGGACAGGAACGGGCAGATTGGAGGGCATAGGGCGTGAAAATTGCCACATGGAATGTGGAGCGGCTCAGGCACAAAAAACAGCTCGACCAGATACAAGGCTTATGTGATGGCATCCATGCCGACATCCTTGTGCTGACCGAGACAGACAAGCGGCTGCATCCCGATTATGCCTTCTGCTGCGAGACCACATCATTGATGGGAGATAAGACCATTCCCTATGCCGTCACAGAAAATCGCGTCTCGCTTTACACCAACTATCCCGTTGTTCGGCTGCATCAAACCTATGATTCGCGTACCGCCCTCTGTGCTGAGCTAAAGACGGAAAAAGGGAATCTGCTGGTGTATGGGACAATCATAGGTACGCTGGGCAATCGTCATTCTTCCTTCATGGAACAACTGCACCGGCAGTGTGATGACATTCGCCGCCTGTCCGAATTGGGCGATGGGATATGTGTCTGCGGAGATTTTAACTGCTCCTTCTCGGATAACTACTGTTTCACACAGGCCGCAAGGACAACGCTTCTGGATTTGTTTCGTGATACAGGATTGACCCTTTTGACCGAAAGACAGACAGAGTGCATTGACCACATTGCCGTGTCAAGCAGTATGGTTACCACCAAACGGCCAGTTCTGGAAGAATGGAATGTGGACAAGCGTTTATCCGACCACAAGGGAATTGTGGTCACCTTTTGAGGGGGGCAAAAATCATGAAAACACAGTATGATGACATCATCCATCTGCCCCATCATGTCTCCAAAACAAGGCCGCAGATGTCCATGCTGGACAGAGCGGCACAGTTTTCCCCCTTCGCCGCTCTCACCGGCTACGAGGATGCCATCCAGGAAACCGGACGGCTGACAGATACAAAAGTGGAGATTGGGGAGGAAGTGCGGGAGGAGCTGGACCGGAAACAGCAGTACCTTCAGGACATCATAGCAGACCGACCGGAGATCACCATTACCTACTTCGTCCCGGATGAGAGGAAGGCCGGAGGCTCCTATACATCCCACACCGGCAGTCTGAAACGGATTGACTATTATGAGCGAGTATTTGTTCTGACCGATGGGACGAAAATCCCACTGGATGAGATCGCCGATATCGAGAGTGAATGCTTTCGAGGAATTTTGTGATTACTGCTTTCCCTGCGACCAAACCGAAGAAGAGTCCTCCTATATGGCTGGGAATTTCTGTTCTTTGGCACCAGTATCGATGCGGTGGAGACTACAAGGCATTCGGGCATCGGGGCGGATCGTGTTGTAAACTATTACTGCGGCAGCGCCAGGACAGCTCGACCATGAGGTCTTGCGTGAAGCCATCTGCACTGTTCGAGTCAGTGCGCCGCTGGATGCAGATTGAAAAAAACGATTGATTGGTGCGTGCTATCAAAAGCGCAGTCAATCAATACTGCCTTACCTGATACTCGATTTTTCTATCTTTGCTGAAAGTTATCCGCGTAAACAGTTCTTTAGAATTATACCTCGTTCTTTGGATTCTGTATGAATCAGGCCATCACCACTATACTATTCTTTAGAACAAAAGCGAGTTCTAAAGGAGGCGGTGGCAGGATGGATGCAAGAGCAGTTGGACAAAGAATCAAGGCTGCAAGGGAGAAAAAGAACATGACACAAGAAGATCTTGCCGCCTGCATTGACATTAGCCCGACCCATGTGAGCGTGATTGAACGCGGAACCAAGATTCCGAGGATGGACACTTTCGTAGCGATTGCAAATGTGCTTGGCGTATCTGCGGATGACCTTCTGGTGGATGTGGTGGATCGAGCGACTGCCGGAGTTGCTTCGGAGCTTTCTGCCGCCATCGAGGCGCTCCCTCACGAAGAAAGGATGCGGGTCTTAAAAGTAGTGTCTGTATTGGTAGATAGATGAGTGTGGAAGAGCTTTCGGCTCTTCCACGCTTTTTCTTTTTCCTCTGTCAAAATGTGAGTGATTTCGACATTCTTATGATGTTATACTTGCGCCAAAGAACAAGAGAAAAGTCTAAAGACGGAGGAATATCCATGAAAAACTTTGAAGAGATTATTGCGAAAATTGCCAGGGAGAACGGAACCACGCCAGAAAATGTACTCCGTGAAATGCAGTTGGCTATTGATCATGCTTACGATCACCATGACAAGGAGGCGCAAAAGTTGTGGGATATGATGTCATTCAAAAGCGACAGACCGACACCGGAAGAGTTCATCTTTCAGGTGGCAATGATGCTGGATAAAAACGGATCATTACATTAAATTGGATGCTCTGACCATGTTGTAGCGGGTTTCCCTCTGCTATCTTCTCGGTGGCTTTATAGCCTTAGTCATTGAACAAGGCATCGTATTCCTTAATTCGATCTATCCAATCCAGTTCCCTTTGCCGCTTTGCATTATCATCTATGACAATCGCCTCGGGATAAACCTTCAGGATTGCCTCCTTCATCTTGCGCTGTTCCGCCTTTGTGGTAGGAATCCGTTTCTTGCCGCCATACCAGGTTTTCTTCAGCTTTTGCGTCACATCGAAGGCCGGCGCAGGAGCCTTTTTCTTTTTTCCAAACATCAATGCACCTCATCAATCCATGCTGCCATCGCCTTTGTTACCTCCAAACTCGCAGCCGTATTGATGACCGTGGCCATAGTACCATCGTCCATAGCGATACCCATAGTGGGGAGGGCAGTTGGCGCAGTCCCCGTTACAATGTCCGTTATGCTGGTGTCGTTCGCTGTGCCGGGAAACTGCATTGATTCCGGCAATCGCAGCGAATAGCGTTCCCCAAAAGCCCAATCGAGGTGCTGCGGATTCCTGATAAGATATGTCCTCGTAGATGGGCTCATTGTGAAGTTCCAGATGATGCTTTTTCGCAATCTTCAAATATGTATCGTCTGGGAAGTACATCATACAACTCCTCAGCTTGATTGGCATCAAATGTCCCTTGGGCGGTCAGCGACATTTTTTCAATGAGGGATTCCGAAATTCCAAAATCGAGCCACTCCATGATTTGCTGCGGAGCGAACCGCACCTTGCCCTGTAACGATTTCTCAATCAGAGTCTCGATAGTTGCCTGGTCAAGATAATCCCTCAAAATATCAAGCTGCTCAGCGTCAAAGCATCCCGTGACTTTCATTACCATCGTTTTGAAGGTCTCTTCATCTGCGCAGTCAACCAACTCCATAATCGTTGCCGGTGCATATTGGTCGCTCGTAGCCTTTTTCAGAAGTGTCTGGAATACTTCATCATCCATGCAGCCGGTGAGGGTATCCAACGCTTCATCGGAAAGTGTTCCTTGGACGGAGGAAACGACACGCTTCATCGTCGCTGTATCCACGCAGCAATTCAAATCCTCAATATTCTCGACTTGAAAGGTGACACCGGCATCCAAGGCTCTGTTTATCAGCCGACTTGCGGCCTTTTCATCACACAATTCCATAGCTACTTCGGTGACTTCAGCCGGGGAGCCATAGGAGGTGAGGGCGGAAAGCCGTCGAATCTGTGTACTCGTCGCCCAGTCATAGAACTTTTCGTAATATTCATCCCAAGTCATTTCCGCACCTCACATTCTGATTATCGAATCTCCCAGACGAAAGTGGCTGTGTCGCTTACATCAATGTCATCCGGTTCGATGTCCATATCGGCCATGGCTCCCATCGGCATCGCCAAGCACTTTTCATCAAGCATATATTCAGTGCGTGAGACAACATTGAGTTCGCCCCAATTATAGTCGATGGCGAGCAGATCTCCCAGCGCCACATTCGAGGCTTCGCAAAGAATTTCCGCTTTTTCCCGTGCGTTGATCGTTGCGGATTTCAAAAGCTTCTTGTTGACCGCAGACGGGTCTTTTACTGTGAAGGCGATGGACAGCTCTGGTTTGGCAAGACATTTTGAGATTGCGGAAAGGGACTGCGCCAGCCGCCTTGTGTCGAAATCAAATTCAACTTTGAGCCGGTGATTGCAGATATATCCGTTGAATACGCTTTTATAGTTGCCGTTTCTGTCTTTTACTCGTTCATAGTCTGTGCGAACATTGAAATTCACGGTTTTTACAGACTTCTTCTTAAATCCGACAGATTCCAGCGCCTTGTTTAGATAGTCAATCTGGAGTGCGGCCTGTTCCATCGCTTTTTCGTAGTTCGTATCCTGCGCTTCAAGGCTCATGGAGATGACGATGTAATCCGGCGGAGTGGAGACTCTGCCAACTCCTTTTACGGTTATCGTCCTTGACATCATCACACCTCTTTTCTGTTTTCCTTGTCACGCTCTGCTTTCCACCGTTCAAATTTCTCAACATTCTTGGGGTCGGAATAGAACTCCCTGCAAGATTGCAGCAGTGTACGGCAGAGGGCTTTCATTTCATATTCTGGGATTTGGCTAAAATCAATCAGGGGTTGTTCTTCGCTCATCATGACACCACCTTACAGGGACTTCATCACATCCAGCAAGTGCTGATGATTGTTATCGTATTCAATAGAAGCTCTACTTCAAAATTCGCAAAAGTGCATCAACGATTTCGTCGATATCGCCTTCTGTATTGTTCTTTCCTAACGACAATCGTATTGTTCCCTTTGCCAGTTCTGGCTCCAGTTTAATCGCCTGCAACACATGGGATATTTGTGTTTCTCTGCTATTGCAGGCTGAACCAGTAGAGACACAGATTCCCATCAAATCCAATCGGTGCAAGAGGGCTTCACCACTGTAGCCGGGGAAAGAGAGACTGATGTTCCCGGGGATATGTGCTGCGCTCCCATTTCTGGAAAATCGTACATTCGCATCTGACAAGCCCATGATTAGTTTGGTTTCCAGCCGAGTTAAATGCTCCGCTGTATCTTTCAGTCCATCTACACATTTTTTTAATGCAGCCGCCATACCTACAATAGATGCGATATTCTCTGTGCCCGCCCTCATGTGGTTTTCCTGACTGCCGCCACTTGCGTATGGAGCCAGCGGCGTCCCTTTTCGGACATACAGGAAGCCGATACCTTTGGGACCATGGAATTTGTGGGCGGAAGCAGAAAGCATATCTACACCAAGATCGTTCACATCTATTTTGATATGTCCAACCGCCTGAACAGCATCGGTATGAAACATTGCGCCAACGGAATGAGCAATGGCAGCTAACGCTGGAATGTCCTGAATGGAGCCTATCTCGTTGTTGGCGGCCATAATAGAAACCAGCCGAGTATCCGGTGCAATGTGTTCTGACAGCGTTGCGGTATTTACTTTGCCGGTAGAATCTACCGGCAGATAAAAAACGGGATAGCCCATTCTTTCAATATCAGCGCACGGACGCAAAATCGCATGGTGCTCAATGGCTGATGTTATAAATCCGTGTTTTTCCGGGTCGAGAAATGCAGTTCCCTTTATTGCCCAGTTGTTGCTTTCCGTACCACCTGAAGTGAAAAATATTTCGTCAGGTTGAGCGCCAATACACTGGGCAATGATTTCCCTCGATTCCCGCAGAGCTTTTTTGGGCGCTCTCGCAAATGAATAGGGCTGCGAAGCGTTTCCGTATTCTTCTAAAAGATATGGTTGCATCGCCTCAAACGCATCAATATCCAGTTGTGTTGTGGCTGCATTATCCGCATAGATAAAACGCTTCACAATCCCACCTCATTCAAATAATTTACAGCCTTCCTCTTTGAACTCCTCGATTTTATCAAGCAATTCCTCAACAGTACACCCAAGATATTCGGCAAGGCAATCCATACAGTAGAAATTCTCCATGTCTTCGCCCAATAGTTTTTTGTTAATACCGATGGTGTTCTTGTTAAGATTATTTTTACCGCAGATGATACAATCAATTTTCATAAGGAATCTCCTTCAGCGAGAAAGAAGGCACATCCTTACCCTTGAACTCCACATCGAGAATCCCAAGCTGCCGTTTGATGATTTTACGCATACGGACAGCAGGACGAAGGCAATATTGCTGGAATCCCTTTGGATTGATGTCCCGTGCGCTCCGCACATTCGGGAACAACAGCTTCAAATATGCTGTTGCAATGCGCTTTACGGCCTCCGTGTCACGGGTATCTGCCCTATCAGGAACATCAATAATTTGATCAACAATCGCTCTATAACTCACATCATTGCGAAGCTCGTGCAAAATGGTGCAGAAGTATTCTGAATTTAACGCCCAGCCGGACAGCTTCAAATCATCATTCATTCTTGGTATATCCCAACCCTTGATGAAACCATGGATTCGGTCTACCAATGCACTTTCTTGAAATAGTGAGGGCAGCTCGGAGAACATATTCTGCCACTCATCCATATTATCCTGTGCGATGTTACCCAGGAAGATGATGCCTGCATCAGATTTCCCCTCGTAGCCACCGATGTTAAACTGTCCATACTCCATATATCCCTGCATGATAGAGCGCATTTCGTTCACATCGCCAAACTGCACCAACTTTACCTCATCTATTGCGATAAAGTCGTGGCCGGTAACAAAGCCGGGAGTCTTCCGAGCGGTATCATAAAACATTTTTGCCCGAGTTACCTTTCCGCCATCTGTTAGAAGACCATATTTACTCACATGGCCAAATACATAGGACTTGCCAGTTCCTTTGGGTGCAAGCTCTATCAGATTGAGGCGTTTCTCCACAAAGGGAAGAATGCGTGTCAGCATGGAAAGCTTTTGTTCCTCACTTTCATACCCGCCCGCATTGTAATCTATGGCCCCTAACAGCACATCAATCCACTCGGAAGTTGTAAATTCATTCCGAACATCCTTGTAATAATCAAGGTCAATAGTATAAGGGCAGAAATTTGTAAATCCAGTAAGGCGAATTTTCCCTGGAATTTTAGGCTTCGCAGTGTCATCCGGGGGTCGATAGCCGAGCTCGACCACACCCCAGACCTCCTGCCCACTGATAAGCTCTCCACGATACTGATCCCATGTAGACACATCAATCATGGTTTCTTTATTTGTCAAACCGAAGTCGGGCAATGAAAAGGTGATTTCTCCGGTTTTTATGCTTATATCGACAGAAATCTTGGTCAGGAGTTTGACACGCTCGTTATCGTTAATGATTCTATCTTTGATTCTGACCCATTCTTCTTTATTCGGAAGATAGGTGCGGATAAAATCCGTAAGTTCGTCTATGTCCAGATTACCTTCATCATCAGCAAACTTTTTGAGCAGCCAGTCTCTCAAAAACGATGGCAGACCTAACGCAGAAAAGAAGTTGCTTTTCTTCAAATCCTTGTAGACGACCATTTCATCGAAACAATCCCGAAGTTTTTCGGTCACGAGTATCCCTCCTTACAGAATGTTCTTTTCGCTGCCGCTTTCTTTTTTCACTCGAAGTGGCAGGCCAGTGGCAACAGGCATTCCACCGGCAAATACATCTACGCTGTATGTCTTGGCACGACGAATTTCAGTCATTTCCTCAACAACATAGAAATTATCAGCAGTCGGTTTTGCTTCGTAGGTATGACCGTCTATTACGACGCTGACATCCACCAACTTTTCCGTAGAAAATACTTTAATGGCAGCTTTCTTGCGGAAACTAACGAAAATTTCGGGGATACCCGTAAATGTTGCAGTTGAATCAATCGGCATTATTTTAACTTCAACGGCATCGTTAAGATACGAAATCTCGATAATCGGTACGGTAACTTCCTCCAATGTTGCGCCGCCATGAACCTCAACATTCGCTTTCCGGCTTCCCTTAAAACGGTCATAATTGGCAAGCGCCCAGAAATCTTCCGCATCCGTGGCACTGTCCGGCCTCTCATCGACCTCACTTTTCGGACAACATCTCCCAGAGTGCTTCCCGCTTGATTGCATTTCCCATAGATTTTCGGTTCCGTGAATTACAGCAAGCCGACTGGCACCATGGTCTGCAATTAAGATGGCCTTTTGATAGTCGCCGTTTGTGAGGTTTGTTTTGATTTTCTTCAGGAGTTCATCAATCAGCTCCAGTTCACGAATCAAATGAATCGGGAGCTTACGATCCTCTCGACTATAATCATAGCCTTCCTCACCGTGATGCTTGATTTTATCTATCTTATCAACAGAGATGATGGGGAATCGATCTGTGGATAGGACATCCCAAAATTCCTTGTTCCGACTGGTGATGGATGGAAGCTCACATCTGCACACAGTAACTTTCGCCATGAGTTTAAGTGCATGACATCTGGACATGATATAGCCAAGATACTCCACGCCCATTGCATCTGTAAAATAAGTCTGGGTATCCGTTACATCAATTCCTTCTATCACAGAACTGCGTGGCGGGAGAATTCTGTTATAATCCCGATCGACTGCTTGCTTTTCGACAAGTGTCATGAAGTCCGGGAAAATCTTATTGACAACCTTCTGATATTTGTACTCCTGGAAATAGTTATCAAGCAGTTCACTTTTGAAATGGTACGCTGTCAGATACGCCCGAAGATCAGGATAAATTCGCTCCAATATATCAAGAAGTTCTGCTCTCCCGAAGTCCTCACTGTATCTATCCAACAGCTTGAAAATAAGCTCCTTTTCCTGAAGGGTATTGTCTGTCAGGTAGCAGAGCGCATATTTCCCCTTGCTTTGGACTATCTTGCAAAATCCACTGACCTCATCAAGTGGGTTTTCAATGGAATTCAAAAGGTCTTTTCTTTGTCTATATTGGGAAATAAAGTCTTTGTCGGTCGGATCTTCCTCTAAGATAGTACGATACAAGCTGTGAATCAGCCCGGATGGGGAAGTAGCCGTTTCTATTGCCTTGTTGAAGTAGGAGTTGTTTCCCGCATGGAACAGTTTGAGCCCGATAAAGTACAACCAAAGCCATTTCTTGTTAGAAGCTTTTTGTTTGTAAGTAGAGATAACAATATCCAAATTGTTGACGCTCCCTATTTGGGCGGAAATCAACTGTTGCCAAGAAGAATATTTCCGAAACTCTGTCAAAGCATACTGCCAGTTCTCTTCATCTCCGTAACTTTCTGGCAGTACAGATGTCATTGCGTCCAAATGACACAATACTTCATAAGGATTCTTCAAATCTGAGATCGTATAGAGCGAAAACGGATACTGATCCTTGCTTTTTGCAGTCTCGATGTATAGAATCTCTGCTGCGGCTGATTCCACCGCCTTGGCCATGCCTCGAAGCCCTTTTACCAGCGCACTTGCGTCCGTAGGTTGAATGCCCTCTGCGGTAAAAATCAGCTTAGGACGAGCGGATGGTATCCCCTCTAAAACGCAAATTCTGCTATCAAGGCGCCTGTCATTTTTAATAAGGGTATGTAAGTATTCCACACATTGAAAGGTGAGGATAACTGCATGGCCCTCAGTGCTCATAGATAGAAGTTCTTTTAATTCTTGCACCAAGGCCTTTTCGCCTTTTAACTTGAGGAAGCTCGTGATCTCACTGACAAAAAAGTTGGTATTCTCATGAGCAAGGCGTTCAAGAATGTTGGGGATGACAGGGAATTCATCAGGTTTGCAAAACGCCGCATCAGAGGCACAAAGAAAGACATTTTGGGGCAATTGATAGTGGAGCATGATGGCTTCCAAATCTGCCTTGTTTTGAACATCTACGATAAGAGGCTCGACATTATCTTTCTTCAGATAGCGGTCAATTTTTTTAATGACTTCTTGGATGGTCATTTTGCACCTCCTCAGTTCCCTTTGATAATCTCCATGCCAACAACCATGTTATCCCGAATGAGGTCCTTTAGATACTTCTTCACATCAGCAATATCCATCTCATCGATCTTGGCGAGGGCACGTTCACAACCACCCTGGTTATATTTCGCCTCTGCCATTTGACGAAGCTTCTTTTCAATTTCGGGAAGGCCGAACCACTCAAACGGCTCTGCTGTGATGTGAGAGTCAAGGTAATCTTTCACTTCCTGAATATTTAGAAGCATAACCGCATAGTTTCCGATGATACTGTCTCTAAACGCTTTGTCCAAAGCGGCACTATCATCCAGAAGGTCAAAGAATTTTGCAGACGCAAAATATTCCATGGCACGGTCGATTGCCTGTTCATCCGCTTTGGCACGGTTGACAGCTCCAAATGCAGCTTTTGCTTTTGCAACCTCGTTGTCAGGGATAAGACACAGAATAGGCATCTTGTGTTTTTTCGACCAGTCACGAGGAGAGTCAGTCCCAGTTTTCTCTCTCCACAGTTTCTTTAACTGTGTGTTTTTCTGGCCTTCCTTATAGGCCCCAACCTTCGCTTCAACCTGATTCAGATAGTCTGCTTTTTCGTAGGTGAATGAGCCAGCAGGCATCGTGTCAAACACATCCTTGATTTCGTCTTCTGAAAGCCCATCAAGATAGTATCCGCACACACGGTTGAACAGATCAACCTGGTTGTTGTAGAAGTTGCGGAATGCGCTTCCGTTTGCCTGAACAAGTTCCAGGAAAGACTGCTTCTGGGAATCCAGCAGCGTTCCTGCTTTTTTCAGGTTATAGAGCATTCCGAGGAATGGCCCAAGTTCATCAAGATAATTTTTTGCAGCTGCATAGGAGATGCGAATATATCCGCACTTGTCACACCACTCCCGTATGGTCGCATCATAGGAGATGCTTTTGGAGATAATCTTATTGCTTTCTACAATGATTTGATACTCCAGAATAACCTCACGGATTTTCTGCTGTGCGGTTTCGACATTCCAAACCCAATTCGCCGCATCCGCATCAAACTTCCTGCGGAGAACATTGAGGTATTGACCGCCATCGCCAACTGTTTTAGCAAGAGAGACAAGCGTACCATTTTCAAAGGTTTCAAGGTAGGCAGCCATACCCTGGGTACACTTTTCCTTGGTCAAAATCGTTTGCAAATCTTTTGCGGCATCTGGATTGGAAAGGGCAAGATTTCCGATTGCCATGGCAATATCGCTATCGCTCTTCGCTGTACCCATGTTATTGCTGTTGGCAATTCCACAAAAAGAATCAATGATTTCGGACAACACGGAGGTTTCCGTCTGAAGCGATTCTTTGTCCAGAATATACTTCAAAGTCCAAATCGGGAAGGAGAATTCCTTCATCTTGTTGCGGATGCGTTCTCTGGTGTTTGGAACCGAAGTACACATATTAAGCGGAATCCCAAATGCCACAGAAGTAATTTCGTTAAAAGCCTTCTCTGCGGGGGTCATCGCAACGATATATTTATCCTTATAGCGAGGATTCGGCGTGATTTCAAGGCGAATAACTTCGTCAATCATTTCCTTGAGTTTGCCAACATTCAAAATGTCGTTGGTAAGCCCATCGCTCCAGCTATATGTCCCAGAGGCGTATTCCTTCAGCACAAAGCCCATAATAAATGCAGACAGATTACAGGGCATAAAACCATAAGGTGCCGCCTTCAAAACGTCATAGATTTGCTTGATAGATACACGGCCACCACCGTTCTGGAAGCCATCGTTTACAATTTCATCAACACACAGCTTGATTTTGGAAATCAAGAGATGAGGCTTGGAAAGCCAGTATTCGGGAACCTTCCATGCGCCGTCAAGAGCGATTTCCAACTTTGTGGCGGGACTGCCGGACAGGAAGGTACCAGCTGTTTTCTCATTGAATGCGCACTCAACACCTTGCTTCAAGCTGCTCGGTGTATACATATTGGCAATGACATTGTAAGAGCCCTCAAGGCAGGACACGAACTTTTTCTTGTTGATTTCTGCAAGAAGGCCGTACAGAGCGTCCAGCGTAGTAGCACGTTCCCCATCCGGCTTATCTGCGGTGTGAACCATAAACTCACCGCCTGCAATGCGGGTTTTCCATTTCTTCAGAGAATCTTTTGCATTGTTGGCATATTGAGTAACTAATGCAGGGTCTTTTCCTTGCTGGGACATAGATAACGCCATATCGTGACGATACACGCCATAGCCATCCGCACCAAACGGAGTACGGCTGGCATCAATGAAAATCATGTTGTAGGTGCCAGCAGCAAGGGCGTCATGTATTTTCTTGCCCAGAACCACACTTTCTGCATCATCTTTCGCAAAGCATACAACAGCAACGATCTTATTTGCATACTTTTCTTCCGTGTTGCGAAGCTGCTTGATTGTAGAATCAAAGTCGGAAGACGAAACATAGCGCAGTTCATAGCGAAGCTTCAAAGCTCCACCAAGGCTGATTGCATCCACGATACGAGTTCTGTCAGCAAGTTCCTCTGTGATAAAAGCCGAGGTGCTCTTGCGGTCGATCTGTTCCTCAAAAGGTGTTACATCAATTTCGTTTTCATGGTTGTAAGCAGCATACTGGAATTTTCCACCGCCAAGGGACTTGGAGAACAACACCTTTTCTCGAACAAGCTGATCCGCACATCTCGCTGCGGAGCCTTCCATATCAGTCCCTTCAAAAGCGTTGTCAAGGTTCTTTTCGTTGGGAATAAACAGCTCAACAGAGTCGCCGGCATATTGAGAAATTGCCTGCAACAGAAGAACCGTTTTGAGTACACGTTTTTGGTCAGAATCAAGGCGCTGATTCCCAGCACGATTGTAATAGTCCAGAATAGAGCGAATATCATGCGATAGATATTCTTTTCCCTTATCATAGAAGAATTCCCAAAGCATATCGACGGAAAGCAGCGGGTTGTCGTCCTCTGGCCCGAAATTGTCAATAAACCACTGGAACCCCTTGATTTCATCGCCACGGTCATTTTTAATAAAGTCAAACATACTGCGCTGGTTGGAATCAAACGCAGAGGAAATATGCTTGAGAAGCAGGGCGGCATAGGGATGTATCGGGAGAATATCGATCATCTCTTTGTCGGTGATCCGAGCCACCGACTTCACCAGCTTACGGGATGCCTGTGTTCTATCAGTCAGGTCGCCAAGGGCTACCTCCCAATCTGCCAAAACAACTTCGTCCTTATTCTTCTCCATGGCTGCACCCATGAGTTGGAATGCAATATTTTCAGGCAGGCTGATTAAACTGTGCGGACTGACAAAGCGTCCGTTCAGCTTGATGAAGTCCTGGTCGCGCTCATGGAACAGGCCCTGGGTCACATGGGTCACCAGCACAAAATAGAAGGGATCGGTTTCGCTGATTTCACAAAGCTCCTGAAATCCGGTGAGATTGCGGGCGTTGTTGTAGAAATATTCGGTAAACTCGTCCCACATAAAGACAATCGCCTTCAAACTGTTTGCCCGGATGACCTCACGAATCCAGTTGCCCAAATCGGTCACGCTCAGCGACAGAGCTTTTACCTGACGCTCATCGGCTACCTTGAAGATATTGTCCATAATCCTTGCCAGCGCCTCGCCGGAGAAGGTGCGCAACTTCTCAATCACCGTATCGGCGTCATCTCCGCCAAAGAGGTCAGAGTAAGTGCCAGTGATCAGTCCGTTGAAGTAGTTTTTGTTATCCTTGTCAGAGAGCCATGCAATGGTAGCATCCTTCAGCGCATTCCCGCCCTTGTTTTCAATTCCGGCATCAACAAGCGCCTTTTCAATGCTTTCCTGGATGGCAAAGACAAGATTATGGTCGCTGCGGATAGAAGCGGAACCATAGCGGTGAACGGTCAAGATACGACCGCTGGACTTCACGGCCTGGAAGCGGTTGTACAGGTCGTTGTCCATTTTATGTCTCTGGAAGTATTCACGGGTTTCTTCTTCGCTGGAATCCAGCAGCTTTTTGAGCGTGTGAACGGCATGGGATTTACCGGTTCCGTAGGCACCTTCCACCCATAGACAGAGCTTCTGCTTGCGCTCCAGGACGCTGACCGTGTTCTTCAGAAGTTTCACGAAGGTCTCGTGGGGGAAGAATTTTTTCCACACTTCCGGGTTCTTCGTGATGACCGCCTCGTTCACGGCGGGGAAATAATCCGGATCAATATTGAAATAATGACGGTATTTTTCCAACATCGGCATAGCATCTTCCTCCTTAGAACAGATTCAGCACATCCTGAGATGTCTTTTCGCTGTTGAGAGTGATATTATCCAGGTCCAGTGTAAAGCTGGCGTTGAGGAAATCTGGATAGTTGATAGTCAAACCATTCAAAATCTTTTCCATCTGATTGCGGTCAAGACCAAAAATCTCAGTAGGACTAACACCGTCACTTTCGAGGTCATGGTTTAAGAGGCGGGACAATGTAAACTGGTGGTAATCCCCGCAAGCCTCTGCAAATTTATATAAGCTGTAAAGAATGACAAGCGGATTCGGATTTTCCCAGGGGATGCGAACCACGCTATTCCAAAAACGCTTTCCGTTTTTTAGCGTGTAGTCACAGACACCCAGGCCGATTTCATTGCTTAATTGAGGAATAGAAATCAGGATGTTTTTATATGCGGAGACAATGTGTGAACGAGAATTTTTACTCATTGAGTCATCCAGCATTGCATAAATGGTATCAGGGGTGTGCGTTGTGGAAAAATCAATGTTTTTGACCCACCAATTAAACTCCGATGTGTATGTCAAATTGCAAAGAATCAATGCCCAAGCGTCGGAATTCTCTATTCCAATATTATCAATAACTTTACCAAAGGGTGCAAATTTAGATTTAGCAGTAACTTCGGCATCGTTCAAGAAGCTCTTGAGATTTTTAACCATGTTGGTTCCAAGGCTGTGAGGAGAAGTCCAAAATTCATCCTTTAATTTGAAATACGATCTAACCCAATCGAGTTCAATGCCCATATTTCCATACCTGTCAATGCTCCCCATTTTCTTTTCTCCTTTCGGCAATCGCAACGAGTTGGCTACTAAGCAACCATGGAATACATCGTGACATTTTTTGCATTTTACGCATCGGTCATCGATTGTTACATGGCCATCCTTCATAGAAATAAACCCATGCGGACAATTCGCCTCGCATACTCTACAGCCAATGCAATATGCGGTTTTTCTGAACACAGTCTTCAATTCTGACATAAAATAAATGTCTTTCTGGGTATTTTTCCCTATCACAACTGTAGCAGTTAGTCCGTTGGTATTTTCGGCAATCTCAATGTGATACAACTTATCTCTGCAAAGCACTTCGACATTACCATTCTCCAGAAAGGTTACATTGCCAATTGTTTTAATCCACTGCTTCCAATCAGTTTCTATACGGGATACTTGAATTGTAAGTACACCTTGTTCAAATGATTCATTTGTATAACTTTTGGCGAATGATAATTCTTTTCCACTTCTTCGTGCTTTCCATCCACCAATGTCCATAAACTCCTTGACGGCGCTCGGATTAGACAACTCTTTGGAGGTTGTTTCCAGAATAATGTTATTGAATGTTGTGGTTGTCCGATATCCCTCATCACTAAAGCTGTATGCTTGTTCCTTAAAATACATATTTTTCGATGTGGCTAACGGGCACACAAGACATCCTGCACGGCTATTTCCTTTTTTATAGGCATCATTTATCAAGAGTTGTCTCTCATAGATATAGGAAAACAATTCGGCGGAGTTCCATTCAAGGATTGGGTGGCAGCTATATTGTCCACGAACTTTCTCTCCGTGACTAATACCTTCGTATTCACTTCGAGAAGCACTTTCATCTCCTCGGATTCCTGTGAAGGCCATTCCCCTAAAATGAGGATTATTGGTATACTCTCTCAGTAAGATGATTTGAGGCGCAGTTTTATGCACACTACAACACCATCGCATCGTCTGCGCTGGCGGTCCAAATTCCCTCCATGTGACTTTCGGGTCGAAGTCAGACTTTGCTCTTAAAAATTCAATCTTTGCGTCTTTACAGTGCTGTTCAATCTCTTCGACTATTTTATATGTATCCGGGAATTCCATTCCCGTATCGCCAAATAGCACTTTGAATTTATTGTGCGGCAAAGCACGCTGCACCAGATCGAGGGCTACTACACTATCCTTGCCGCCACTGAACGCCACATAGAAGACATCGACCCGATCCATGTATTCAACATAAATGTTGTATATTTTCTTTATTGTTTCTGCGGCCAGTTTCTCCAACAAATCCCGGTTCTTTTCGACCATAGCGGGAATATCAACAAAGCGGAGAGGTTGTCCATCGGGCTCTGGCTCGTCCATAATCACAATTTCAGGTGGGGTATAAAGACTGCCGCCTTTGGTCTTGGCAACCTGCCGTCCCCGGTAGAAATAATTGTTGGCTTCCGCCCACATATAGGGGTAGGAGTCATTCTTTGCATAATTCCAATACCGGTCAAATCCAAGAATATCCAGTTCTTTGTAATACACCGGACGAGGTTCCTTACTGAAGGAAAGCGGTGAGCTGTTCAGCAGCAGTCCGCCCGTCTCGGCATCCCAGGTATATGAGTACATATTAGTCGGTGTCCTTCCTTTGCCTCTGTGCTTTTGCTCTGATAATGAGCGATTCTATTTCTGAGTATCTACGGCGGGCAAGATATCCATTGTCACTCAGATATTGAAGCACGGGGGCTTTTTTCATCTCTATTTGATTGTTGTTGGCCAGCAGGTCAATGATCAAGTCATCAAAGCTGCCGATGCCTGCGGAACGCTTCACAATTGCACCGGCGCATTCAGTTCCATTAAAGCTGCTATGTAGGAGCAGATATTTCTGACTGTAACTTGCCACATAATGTTCCAACAAGAAGCTGTTCCAGGGAAATCCCACATAGGGGAGTGCGCCAAAGTTCGTTACTTCCGGCAAGGGAATATACTTTTCCGTACAGATTCGGTCCAGCACCTCATCTATGTCAGCAACGGGGAACTGGGCCGCTGCTTTCGATACAAATTGATCCCGGCTGATTCTCAGGCTGTTTTCGTAAACGGTATCAAAGTATATGGTCGTAGCGAGGCTATCCGCCAATCCCTGAAGCTCAGACAGCGTGAAACTATCATGACTTCTTGCATATTTTGCAAACACATCCACCATCGAGATTTCCTGACCCGAGCGGCTGATGATATTTCCTTTGAACGAAAATTTATCACCTAATTTTGCCTTTAGTGCATCCCGGAACCCATACACGGAGAGGGTGTGATTTTCCTCTATGATATAGGGATATTTTGCCCGGATTGCATCATAAAGCTCATTACCACCAATGAAATCCCTTTCGTCAATGGTCCTCTGGATGATTTCAGCAATTCCATCCAATTCTTCATCAGACAAATGGACAATACTTTCGTGGAAGTATTCGCTGCGGCCATTGTTGACGAATTCAACATTGCTGGCAAGGATCAACTTTATTTTACTCTGTGGAAGATGCGGCAGTGCAGCAAAAAGCTCATCATAAGTCGCCGGTCTTCCAAAGTTTTGCAAGCAAGAGCGAACTTCCGATAGCGGGTCCATGCTGACATCGGGCGTTTTCGATATAAAACTTCTGTTGATGAAAAATCTTCCGTTTCCGATAGAGGTCAAGTACGCTTTCAGCATATCGGCATCGTGAATATGGTAGTCCAAGAACACATCAGAAAATTCGGCAAAAATCGCTTGATAATAAATAGCTGCTTTCCCGTCTGCAAAGGCGCTCTCGATGTAATCCAGCAGTTCTTCCTTTCGATCTTCGCTCAACATGACATCTGGGAGAAAGGCTTTCCCCTCGTAAAGAATGCATAGTTGCTTGATTTTGTTGCTGATGTCATCATCAGAGTCAGTCAGCTCTGTGGCATGGGTTGCTGTGTAATACCTCTTAAATTTGCGTATCTCAAGAGGCGAATCCATACGGAATCCCTTCATGAAATATTCTCTGAGCACTTGCTCATAACCTTCATTCCTGTAAGGACTCGCAGAATCTATGTCCGCTTTTGTAGGAACAGTCTGTTGCGGCTCAGCCCCAATGAACATAAGAAACTTCTGCAAAGCCGCTCGGAAGCGATTATGCTGCCTCGCATTGTAACTCAAAAAATCCGCATCGTTTAAGAGTAAGCGAATCGTTTCCTGCGCAGCTTGCCGATCAGAAGTGTAAAGTTGCCAAGAAGGCAGTTGGTGTTCTCTTGCAAACACCTCACAATTATTTATTGCCGAAGAATAACTCCGACTGGTAGCATCGGCCATTTTCAGTGTTTCCGACAGGTATCGAGAAAAACTTCTGCTGTTTATCTCATCCGACTGTTCACTCGCAACAGATTTTGACATTGTATCGTTTGCGATATTATGTGTGTGTTGTGGCTGAAATGTCTGAGTGGCGGTGTTGGATTCCTCAACTGCTGTTTCCTCAATGCCAATACGAGAATAGAGCCCTTCTTTTATGTAGTTGTAGTAATATCGCCCTGCAGCAACAATTTTATTGATCTGCTTTCTGCGGGTTATTCTGAAGAATTTATTTTGTTCAATTGTGCGCTGAACTTTCTTTATGGTTTCGATGTCTGTTGTCTGGAACAACGGTTTTTGCAGGACTTTTATTTTCAAGCAAAAGGTTTCGATTTCAGAATAACAAATATAAAAGTCAGAAAGCTGGGCAGGAGACACTTGTTCGGCAAGATACCGCATGAAATCATCTTTAACGGTTTTTCCATCGATTATCATTGCTCTTGCCTCCTTCAGTAATTTTTGATACTCGTCATGGGAGTCATGATACAAACTTGCAACCCCTGTAAAAAGTCTGGTAGCCGGTTTGAAAACTGTGCGTCCCAAATATGCTGACTCCATGCTTTTCATTTGAAATGAGATTCCGTTTGTATTACGATACACCGCATCAATTTCTATGCCCCGATGAACTGCCATTGCTCTTAAATCGTGAGATACTGCCTTAACTGCGTCTGAGCGTGTGAGCTCGCCTTTCATAGAGGCAAGGATCCCTTCTAACAGGATAGCGGCTTCATATTTATCCCAGGACGGTTGCCTCTCTGCCATATACAACTACTCCTTTGAAGATGTTTGCGTGTTTGAACTATTTTTTGATTCTTTTACATATTCCATAATATCGCCGAAATCACAGTCGAGGGTCTCACATATACGGCCCAAAATAGCGAGATTTACCGTTTCATCTCGCCGTAGCTTTGTCATTGTATTCGGCGCAATATCTGCGGCTTTTCTCAAATCCGCTTTGCTCATTTTCTTATCTACAAGTAACTTCCACATACGGTTATAAGAAAGCGCCATGTACTCTCTCCTTCTTCCAGATAATACAGATATTTTGTAAGGTGATTCTCAAAGAACGGGCCTTAATGCACACTTGACTTATATTTTACCGCTAATCTCTATTATCTTCAAGAGCGTATCGCAATTTTATGCGAACGCACAATCTCTCCGGCAGAAGAAAAGCAGGGACTTGCCGGGAGCGCATTGCCGACAAGTCCCCGCCGTTCTTCCGTTAGTTTCTTTCTCTGCATTAAATCTCAGTTAGAGTGAGTCCTTCTGGGCGGTTCACAATGAACCGCCCCTGGGTCCAGCACATGAGCGCAGCCTCCCCTTGGTGGAAGGTTTTAAAAATTCGATTCCTTCAAAAGTGGTTTGTACAACTTTTTGGTACAAACCACTTTCTCTTTATTTTACAGTATAGAGATTGGAGGTACTGCTGCCGTTGGGACGGTATCGGGGGGCTTTGACCAGATATCCGGCTTTTTCCAAATCGGATACAGCCCGCTTGACCGTGGAGCGGGACAGCTTCATGTCCGAGGCGATGGTCTTGATGCCGGGCCAGCACTTGCCCTCAGCGTCTGACCGATCCCGCAGGTACATATAAACTGCCCTTGCTCTGGAGGGCAGTTCGGTGTCGGCGTAGATGGTTCCAAAGTAGCTCATGTGTTTTCTTCCTCCATGGATTTGATACTTTTACCCCGCTTTCGGGTTCTCTCCTGTACTGGTTCATGCGCCATACCGCCGTGTCCGGACACCGCATAGCCCCGGTGTTCCGCTGCTTCCTCTGCCTTGGCAGACTTCGGAAGATTCCGTTCCAGATCCACACGATTGGCATAGGCCACCGCTCGGTTTGCCCGCTCCGGCACAGTGTACGGCTCCCCGAAGGTGATGCCCCAGTTCAGGAAGAGCTGGAGCCGGGTCCGCATGGGATGGGTACCGGTTTTCATGACAATGAAGCTGCCCTTGGGGATGGATTTCAGCTCGTCAGGGGTGAGTAGTGCCCGTTCCATCATCTGCAGGCTCTGGCTGGGATCGTTCTTCCCTCGGCTCACCGAGCCGGAGAGGACGGTGCGGCTGCCCAGGGCTTTGGACAGGACTTCCGCAGTCTGGCTGTTGGGGGCGAAACCGCCGAAGATGGTGTCCTGGCAGTTGTCCTGAATGATTTCGCAGCCTTCCTTGCCGTAGTTTTTCTCCAGCTGCGCCAACGACTGGATGATGGGTACCAGCGTCAGCCGGCGAGATCGACCGGCGGAGAACAGGGGCAGAATATCAAAGGGCGGCATGGTTCCAAACTCGTCGCAGAACAGCACCACCCGGTTTTTCAGCTTGCCGCCGTTCTCATCGGCCACGGCAAACAGCTCCCGGCTGAGATTCTGAATCATCAGACCGGCCATAAAGTTCTTGGTGGTGTCCTCCTCCGGCAGGATCAGGAAGATGGCGGACCTCTCCGACGCAAACTTCTCGGCGTCGATGGCGCTGTCAAAGCACAGGATCTGCTCCAGTTCGCTGTCCAAGAAGGCATTCAGCCGGGACAGGACCGTGGACATGACGGAGGCCATGGCCTGCTCGGCGCTGTTGAGGGCGGCTCCGGCGAACCACCGCGCCTTGTGGTCCGGAGGCAGCTTGCCCATCAGAAGCTGGAAGTGGCTCTTGCCCTTGACGCCACTGGGTTCCAGAAGATCCTGCACCAGCTTGAACACGGAGACGATGTGTCGGCGCTCCTGGGGATGGTCTTCGTCGGGCGGCAGGAACTCAGCCAGCATCAGGATGACAGAGGTGAGCAGACCTTCGGCGGCATCGTAGAAGAAGGCGTTTTGCCCACGGTTGCTGTCATCGCCGTCCGGGTTGACAATGGTCTTGGACAGGATCTTGGCGTATTTTTCTGCTTTTGCGCGGGCCGCCAGATTCCCCGGCTCCTTTCGGGCGATATCCATGTACCGGTTGACCAGCGTCAGCAGATTGTTGCCATCCGAGCGGGTGGGATTACGCAGGTCGATAACAGAGATATTGTACCCATAGCACTCCTTGGCGATGGTTCCGTAATTCCGGGCAAGGTCGCCCTTGCTGTCCAGCGCCAGCCAGCTCATGCCGCTGGCACAGGCATATTCCAGATTGGGATAGAGGAAATAGGCTGTCTTGCCGATGCCGGAAGCGCCGATCATGAGGCAGTGGATATCGTCGCTGTCCACCAGAGCGGTAAGCTCGCCCTTCTTGCCCTTGCACCCCAGCACCAGCCCCTGCTCCGCGGGGCGGTTGTGGCCGCTGCGCCAGTCCCTGACCCGGAACGGGACATGGGCATAGATCTTTTTGATCTCCTTTGCGGTGGCCCACCTCGCGGTACCGTGCTGTCCGTCGCCCACCGTCCTGGACTTGATGCCGCTCAGGGTGTAGCAGTGGGACAGCGCAGCAAGTCCTCCGATGACAAGAAACATTCCGGCGCCGGCCAGAATCAGGAGAGCCACCTTTGACTCCTTGAGCTGCTCCAACAGAGTTATCCAAAACTCTGGCATAATGTGTTCACCTCGCATTTCTGTTCTCTGACTGTAGTCAAGTCATCGTTCCAGTCCTTGTTCTCCGGAACGAGCCGTTCCACGGTGTAGTCCGCTTCCAGCTGGGCCATCATGCGCTGGTTGGCCAGGTGGCCAGCCTCGTCGTTGTCCAGACAAAGCAGCACGGTGTGAATCTGGGGCATCCGCTCCAGCATCTTCGCCACCGGCTGGATGGAGGTGCCGCAGCAGGCCACATAGCTGTGGCGCTGCCAGTCCTCCGGATGGAGCGTGATGTAGGAGAGCATATCGATGGGCGCCTCGAACACATAGAGGCTTTCGTCTGTTCCCATATGGTGAAAACTGTAGCGGGGATTGCAGCCCTCCACATTGAGCCGGAAGGCTTTTCCGTAGCTGTTGGTACTCCGTTTGTGGGCGTGACGCGGGACGCCTTCCTCATCTGTGCCCACAAATACTGCATTGTGGTATTTCGCATCTTCGTACAGGAGCCTTTCCCTGGCGAAGTGGGCTACCACACTTCGGTCAATGTTCCGATGCTTCACCAGATAGGCATAGACCCTGCGCATATCGGAGTGGACCGGCGGCAGGACAAAGGGCTTTGGCGGCTCCACCACCCGCTCTGCGGCAGAGGGGTAGATGGTACCCACTTCTCCGCCCAGCAGCATGGTCACCGCTTCGGGATAGCTGAGGTTGTAGAAGCGCTGCACAAAGCTGACGGCGTGACCGCCCCTCTCCTCGGCATGGTCGTACCACTCGTTTCCGCGGACGGTGACGCTGTGGTCCTTGGCCAGCCGTTTCTCTCTGCCGGACGGAATCAGCTTCTCGCCACGGAACCGGAGGAACTCCTCCAAGTCCACAGCGGCGGCACGCTGCCTTTGCTCTTCTGTAAAGTGAATATAGGTTGACATGGTTCCCTCCTGTTACATGGTCTGCTGATACGACACCTGCTCCTCGTGATCGTCTGCCTTGTGGCCTATGGCCATACGTTTCTCCATCAGGCGTGTGCGCCGTTTGGAGTCAATGCGGATTCCGGCCGGGTTATGAGGCGGTACAGAATTATCCCGGAAGATCCGGCTCATGTGATGGAGCAGCTTGGTTGCCGCCAGCATCACGGACGGATCACGGAACTGGTCGAAGCGGTCGAGGAAGAATTGAGCGTACTGGTTGCCCTGGGCGGCTGAGCGTGTGAACCACTCCCTGGCCTGCTCCCGATCCTGCTCCACATCCCGGCCCAGGAGATACAGCTTGCCCAGGGTATATTGGGCAAAGGAATTTCCCTGTTCGGCGGCAGCGGTCAGGTACTCCAGAGCTTTTCTCACATCCTTCTTTACAGACTCGCCGGCGAGGTAGAGCTTTCCCAAACGATATTGGGCAAACTGGTTTCCATGCCCGGCAGCCTTATCCAGCCAGCGCAATGCCTCCGCTGTGCGTTTCTGAGAAAGGAGCAGTTTCCCAAGGGCGTATTCCGAGAAGTCATTTCCGGCCTCTGCGGACAATCGAAACCACCGCTCGGCTTTTTCATGATCCCGCATGGTGGAGAGGTCGTCCCGGTAGAACTTACCCAGCTGGTGGGCTGCCACCGTATATCCCTCTGCCCAGAGCTGCTCCAGCTCCCGAACCGCTTCCGCGTGTTCCTCATCCAGCGCATAGACATCCTGCAGCACGGATTTGGCGGCACGGTAGCGCTGTGCCTGATCGTATACGCTGGTGGATCGATGTTCCTCCTGTGCTTCCTCCGGCTCAGGCTCGTCCTGCAGTGCTTCATCTTCAAAAGTTGGGAGGCCGAGACGGATGTTCTCGGCCTCCCGGATGATGTCGTTCTTGATTCTGCGAAACTCCCTCTGCTGGGAGAGCGGGAGATGCTCCCGTGGTGTGCGGCTGCCGTAGCACTCGTTCAGCTCGTCCCGGATCTGATTCCAGATTTCGTAGCACTGCGCTACTTCCGGCTGTCGGGACAGCTCATCCACGATGGTGTCCACCAACGCTTTCAGTGGCTTTTTCAAATAGCCATACTGCTTTTTCCCGGTGGTGGTTTCCAGAGCCTGCACCAGCTGGCGCATCTGCTCCTCGATGACGGGGTTGTCGCAGAGCTGGTGATTCATCCTGTGGATCAGCTCCCGCATGGTGTCCTGGGCTGTCTCGACCAGATCTTTGTAGGCTACATCCTTCCGCTCGTAGATCTGATTCATCTCATCCCGGAAGATAGTGTTGGTCAGCTTGGAGCGCATGGCCGCAATGCCTTCTCTGGTCAGGAAGCCCTCCTTGGGATTGTCCGACCAGACCATCATGTGGATATGGGGGTGATGTCCCTCATTGTGGAAGGCTGCGTACCAGCGGAAGTGATCCACCGGTATCCGCATAGCCCTGGCCAGATCCTGTGTGTGCATCATGAGCAGAGTGCGCCACGCATCCGCGTTGTCGTATTCCAGGCGGGCGGCATCTTCCCGGCGCAGGGAGTAGATGATGGTCCACACATTTCCTTCATGGGCCTCCAGCTCGGACATGGCTGCATTCAGGTCAACTGCCGGAGCGGAGCTGAACAGGCCGTGTGCGCCGTGACGCTCCACACGAGGACGGGTGGCAATGTAGGACATGTATCCGCTCTCTGAGTTCATCTCATGAAGGTTTGCATCCAGCGCCATGGTGATGAATGCGGAGGCAGTTCCAAGCGTTGGGGTCTTGCAGTAGTCCTCGTACTCGAACAGCTCCGCAGCATCGGGAAAGTCATGGAGCAGCTTTTGGATCAGCTCCCGCTGGCCTTTGGTAACCGGACCGTTTCCGGACAGCTTCTCCACGCCTTCACGGGTGGCGATGTACTTCATGTACCCGCCGGCCTTGTCCGATTGGATATAGCCGCTTTTCTGTACGAGCTTTGCCATGGGTTACACCGACTTCTGGAAGTCCAGTGCGTCCTTGAAGGAGATGCGCCCGTTGGTGCGCTTCATATCCCGGATGGCTTTTCCGCGCAGGCGCTGGTATTCGCCTTCGTCGATGTCGGTGTCGTAAGCGATGATCTGTCCCAGCACATGGAGATCCACGCCCTGCTTGAACAGGAGCGAGCCCATGCGCCCGGTATAGTAATCCAGTGTGCCGGTCATCATGGCAGAGAGTGCTTCGGGCAGAAAGGCGCCGGCGTTCTTGGTATGCAGATAGCCAAGATAGAATTCCACTGCTTTTTCGATGAACTCACTTTGGGTTCTACAGTTATCTGACCGATAGGTGTCCTCAATCTGCTCCTTCACAGATGGGGTCATCCATACAGTTACCTTCTGTTTTCCTTTTACCATAGTACCTCCTTGTTTGTTGGAACCGCTGTAAAACCCTTGGTACAGCGGCGTTCTCGTAAAATGGAGCGTTCCTGCTGCTGTTTAGGCTCAAAAGGAACGGCCTATCCAAAAGCCTGAAACTGCCCGCACTGCGGGCAGTTGTGAATGGCTCGGCGCACAAGGAGCGTCGGGCCTTTCTCCTGCTTGCCTTTCGTCGGCCTCCACCTCCCTCGAAAAGCGGCACAAACCCCGCCTGTTTCCCCAGGGCGGGGTACTCGGTCGGTCAGCCGCTGAAAGCCGCACACAGCGGCCCACAGGGGGCAACACGGCGCTACATCTGCATCTCCGGGGATGCCGGACTCTGCTCCGACAGATAGTTCGCACTGCACTCCTCCAGACTTTGGCCCCAGTACTCCTGACAGTAGGTGTTCATCCTGGGGAGGAGCAGGGCCTGTTCCTCGGCGCTGAGGCGATACTTGAACGCCTCCTCATCGCCGTTGCCCCGCTGCAGATACACCTCCAGCGTGTCACAGACACGGCGGGCATCCAGATCGTAGTTGGCATAGATGTTCAGCCAGTCATCGTTCTCGGTGGTACAGACGTTGGTTCCGAACACCTCGTCCGCATGGAACGATACTTCCATGTAGAACTCCAGCAGGTTGTCGTTCTGAATAATATCCTCCGCAAAGGAGATGTCCTCTGCGTGGAGCGTCCGGATACCGGTGAGATACTGGGGCTCCGTTTCGTATGTGATCTCTTTTCCCTGCAGACGATCCAGGAAGGTGCGCCACTGTTCGTCCGGTGACGCGGCGCTTTTCTTCGTGGCGAAGTAGACGGCGGTGCTGACATCCTGAATGCGGAATCGCTTCCAGCCGTCCATGATGTTGAGGGCATCGAGGTAGCCGCTGTCCAGGTCAATGTCGAATGCACCGACCACTCTGCCGGTGTTATCCAGCCGCTCCGACACATATGTTTCGAACTGCTCACGGGACAGTTTCTCTCCACGGGGAAACATTTCAGTGAAGTGTGCGGGGGCGTCGCCGTCTGCCTTGCGGATATAGCTGCGAAGGCGTCGGGCAGTTTGCAGGAACTCCATATGTTCTTCCGTCAGGAAGTAGTCGGCACTGCCGCCCTCCGTGACATGGAAAACGGCGAAGCGCCGTGTGGCCTCCCGAGCCTCCTTCTCCGCCTGCTGCTCTGCCCAGAGCTCGTGGCTGATGCGCTCGTACTCCCGCTGAGGAAGCTGGTTGCACATTTCATCAAGGACATTCTCCAGATGCTCCTCCAGCGTTTCATCTTTCAGATGCTTGCTGAGGGCGTCGTACCAACGCTCGTCAATCCAGAGGGTGATGTCTTTGCTGTTCACTGCGACGCCTCCACTTCTTCTGCGGGTTTGGGCGTGACAGGCTTCGGGCTGCGGCGGGACTTGTTCGGAGCAGCGGCGTTTACATCGCTCTCGTCGATGTATTCACGCACCGGAGCGGGCACATATTTTTCATAGAGTTTCACCAGCGCATCCGTCATCTCACGGTCCAGGTCAAGCTCCTTCTTGCCCATGTAGCGTTTGAGCGCCGAGAGCTTCTCCTCATCGAAGGTGATGGTCAGGTTCACTTGTTTCATTGGCACTTCCTTTCTCAGTTGTAGTTGATGTATTCGATCTCCAGCCAGTGGGTCCAGCCGCGGCCTTCCAGCTTGGTCTTGACCACACCGTACTTGGTGCCCATGGCCTCGATGACCTCGCCGTTTCCGATGTAGACGCCGATGTGTCCGTCGTGCCAGACGGCAAGGCCGGGAGTATCCGGCATGGTATCAATGGGACCGGACACCGATGCGGAGTAGTACATCTGGTTTGCTCCCAGGTCGGGCATGCCGTTGGTGGCATAGTCAATGGTGAGGGTTTCGGGATTCAGCCAGCCATAGCCTTTGATGAGACCGACGCAGTCCGTTGTCCGTCCTCCCAGCCAGTTGGCCCGGATGAAGTCTGCGTAGGTACCAACGCCATCCGGATACTGCTCCAACTTATAGGCGAAGAGCGAATCGGTGAGGACACTGCCGTAGGTTCCCCAGACATAACCCCAGCCGGACTCCCAGGCATGGATGGCGTAGGTCACAAGGTCAGCGGCATTCTTGGTGGTGGGATCGGTGAAGGTGGAGATGTCCAGCTCAATGCTGCTCCCATCCCCTCGGAGATACTCGCCGCTGTAGCTGCCGCCACCCACGGCACCGGCTATCATGGTATAGATGTGGTCGATGTTGCTTTTGTCATCCTCCGTGATTGCTCTGCCCAGATGGGCTTCCAGATTGGCGTATGCCTGGTACAGCGAGATCGGCACCGCGACGGTATATTCTTCTTCCTCTGTACTGGTAGTCCCGTCCTCCAGAGTCACTTCCACGGTTCGGGTTCGGGTTTCGGTGGTGTAGAAGCACCCCACGAAGCTGTTCGCCGCCCGTGTGGACGGGGCGTCCTCCCCAAAGCAGAGGGCATAAAAAACAGCCTTGACACGGATGGGGTCAAGGCTGTTGCCGCTGTCCATCTGCCCATTGGCAGAGGACACCGCCGAGTCCAGAAGAGAAAAGGCCGAGCGCATCTCCTCAATGTGATACCGGAACTCCGCAGGGACTTCGGCGGAGAACTCGCCTCCATAGAAGCACGCCTCCACCGAATAGTTGTTGTGTTCTGAACCGCCGGAACCAATGGCGCAGAGCAGGGCGATCAAAAGAATGACCGGTGAAAAGACTGCCACCAGAATCCAGCCCACACCTTTTCGGGTCTTTTCATTGGTGAGGAGCATGGCGGCGGCTTTTGCGATTGCCGCAGGCACAGCCATCAGCGACCACCTGCCGATCCGAAGAGTTTCTCCTTGTAGGACGGAGCATGAACCTCCAGCAGGTATCGCTCATTGCCGCACTTATACAGGCAGACGCCCCTCTGAGGAAACTTGATGAGGTTGTATTCCGACTCCTCCAGCTGAAGCATATCCATGTAGGATCGCTTGTCGATGGAGCCGGCGTTGAACAGGAACTGGTGGGGCGGGATGCTGAACAGGGGCTTTGTCATCTCACGGACGCCTTCCTGGTCAAAGTCCTCCAGATTCTGACTGGCCAGAAGCATGGCGGATTCTTTCTTTCGCACACGCTTCAGGCAGTTGCGGATGTACTCGATAGCAGTGGGGTTGGACAGCCAGATATACAGCTCGTCCAGAGCCGCCACGGTATTGCCCACGGTCAGAAGCTTGTCGGACATGAAGGACAGCACATTGAAGAGCATGGCGTTGCGGACATTCTTGGCGGCACTGAGCATCCTTTTCACGCCGAACACCAGAAAGCGGCTGGAGGTGATGATGGTGTGTCCGTTGAAGAACTGGGCGTCGGCCCCCTTGCACATGGAGTGCAGGCCAAGCAGCACCTCCTGCAGGAGCTTTTCAGTATAGAGCTGGTGCTGACCGGCATCGTAGTTTTTGAATTCCTGCTCGATGAGGTCGTACAGATCGGAGAGAATGGGATAGTCCTCCGGACGCATCCGGCTGAAGTTGGTGCGCTCGGTGATGCCAAACTTCTGATACAGCTTGGACAGCATGATCTCAATGGTATCGATATGCGCGTCGCTGAAATCCTTATAGGCCCGGAAGAAGTCCTTCAGGAAGGAGATGTGCTGGGCCAGCAGGGTGCTTTTGCGAAAGGCCTCCGGCGCGTCGGTGGCATTGGGATCGCCGCCGTCATCCCAGCACTTGGGTTCCAGCACATTGATGATGTACTGTCCGGCCATGAGGTCGGCGAAGCAGCCGCCCACCGCCTCGCACATCTCCTGCTGTTCGTGTTCGGCGTCCAGGGAAATGATGGACTTGCCGGACTCCAACAGGTTCAGGATAAGCAGCTTCATGAGGTAGGATTTGCCCTGACCGGAGTTGCCCAGGATCAGGATGTTGGCGGAGGTCTTATCCTCGTCCCGCTGGTCGAAGTCCACCAGAATGTTGCTGCCGTATTTGTCTTTGCCAATGTAGAAGCCCTTGGGGTCCAGTTTGCCGGAGTAGTTGAAGGGATAGAGATTTGCCACGCTGGAGGCGGGCAGCACCCGTTCAAACTGGACGCCGAAGGCATTGTGACCGCTGGGATTGACACAGCGGAAGCCCTGCTGCTGGCGGAGCAGGAGCTTGTCGACATTCAGCTTGCTCCGTACCAGCTCCGTCAGCACATCGGTCTGGAGCAGCTTGAGGGTGTTGTAGTCCGAGGCGGTCAGCTCGATATAGACCGCACAGTGGAGCAGCGGCTCACGGTTGCGGTGCATGGCGGCCACCAGGGTCGCCACATCCTGCAGGTTGCTCTCGGCGGTGACCGTCTGCTGCAGGTCATTGGTGTTGGAACTGTTCATGCGGTTTTTGTTGGCTGCGTTCTGGATGATTCGCTTTTCCTCTGCGGGCGTGACCTGCCGGGTGTAGATCCGCAGGGTGATGCCGTCCTTTTCTCCCAGGTGGCGGAGGATGGCCTGCTCGTCCGTGCTGGTGGGGTATTCCCGAAGGGCCCAGACGCAGCGGTAGGTGTTGCCGCAGATGAAGTGGTCCGGCATGAAGCTGACCACTGAGGGAGCGATCATGTCCAGGAAGGACTTGATGTTCGCCTCCTCACGGCCCTGAGGTGCGGGGTTTACTCGTTTCTTTGCCATGGAATTCCTCCCTTTATTCGCCCACAATGACCCAGCGGTCACCGTCGTAGTCCTCGTACTGCTCGGTGGTCACATTCTGCTCGAAGTAGACGCCCAGCATCCGTTTGAGATCCTGCTCGGCGGCCCGGCGGGTGGTGAATCCGTTGTCATTGATGCTCTGCTCGATGCGGCTGAGGTACGGAAACACATCCGTATCCTTTTCCTTCCGCAGCCGGATGATGATATAAAACTCCCGGCTGGAGGCCATCAGCACCTGAATGCGGTCCAGGTGTGTGCTGTCCTGCTCCAGAAGCCTGCGTATGGCAGGGAGCTCCTCGCAGGTCTGCCGTTCCTGATAGAAGGTCTTGTTCCGTTCAAAGGACTCCTTGGAGTTGAGCGCCAGCATCTCGATCTCGGCCTGTCCCTTGACCACATTCAGCAGAGCGTAGATTCTGGCGCTGATGCTGGAGTCCGGCAGGACGCTGATGTTGGTGGGCTTGATGATGAAGAATACCAGGTCGCCCATGCGGGTGGCGATGCAGTAGTCTTTGACGCTGTCGATCCCCATGAGCTGCCGGGTAGACTGGGCCGACTTATCTTTTTTCTTTCTGCTCATACTGTGATCCCTCCTTTGGAAAAGAGCGCCGGAAACAGGCCGGTGCAGCGGATGGTGACGCGGCAGGTCACCGTCTTGGGGTGCTGGCGGAACCAGTATTTTGCCCGGACATTTCTCGCACCATCGCAGCGGGAGCTTTCACACAGGCGTCCGCCCACATAGCTTTTCAGAAGGGCCCGCAGACTGCGGAAGCCGTGATAATATCTGCCGTCCTCACTGCGGCAGCACCACTTGTTTTGGGACTCGTGCCAGAAATACGCATTGTCACACTCCCAGCGTCTGCGTTTCCGGCTCCACCGAAGGGTCAGCGAAGCAGACAGATCTTTTTCTTCGTATCCTTCGGTTTCCTCAAAAGAGAAAGGAGGCGCCGTACCGAACATGGTTTCGTCATAGCTCATATCACATTCTCCATTCATAAAATTGCTGTCTGGTGATCAGGAAGGCCACCGCATACCGGATAAAGTCCAGAATGCTGGTGCCGTCAAACCGGATGCTGAGGAAGGCGTAGACCGCCGTCAGCACCAGCGGAATAAAAATTCCGGTCTGGGTCAGCGCCAGGACGGAGAGCAAAAGCCCTACGCCGATGACGCCCACATCCTTGAGTTCCCAAAGCCACAGCATTGCTTTGGCGGTCAGGTTATCGGGATAGATGTACAGGATAGTTCACCTCCAAGAAAAAAGCCGCCGGGGTTCATTCCCCGGCGTCCATGCGGTATCTCATTCGTTGGTCGTTTCCTCGGTCTGGTTCTGCGCCTCATATTCGGCCAGCGCCTGTTCGATGAGTCCGATGACGAACTCCTTCTGGCTGATCTTCCGGCCGCGCTTCTTTTCGGCGGCGATGAAGTTCTTCAGCCGCTGATCCAGTTCCTCAGAGATTTGGAATGCCAAGGTTTTGGTTGCTGCCATGATCGTTTTTCCTCCTTCGAAGTGTTCTTTGAGTACCAGTTCCACATATTCTCCCAAGGTGCTCAGCGCCAGCTGCTCTTTCTCCGCAATGACCTTGGCGTGGAGGTCTGCGGGAATCATTGCACAGAGATTCTTTTTCGCATTCATGGAGCGTTCTCCTTTCTGTATTTTGCAGGCAAAGCATACTGCACCCAAGGACAAATAGCTATTCACACAACCCAACAAAGAAGCAAGCGTAAACGAAGCAGAAGCAACAAGGCACATTCAGCTTGCCAGAAGCACCAGCGAAATGCCATGGAGAACATAGTCCACGCACGGAATGGCAACGGAATTGCCCAGTGCTTTGTAGCGGGCTGAGTCCGAGGCGCCGGGGATGGCTGTCCAATTGTCCGGGAAGCCCTGAAGGCGCTCACACTCCAGTGGGGTCAGCCTGCGAATCAGCTTTGGCCGGCCTGTCCCTTGCAGCACAAGATCTGTGGCATCCTTATGCTGACGGGCACTCTGGGTGCTGACCACCTCGCCGTCCTTGAACACATCCACCCGCTGCCTGCTGAATACCGCATGGTGGTCGGTTGCGGTCAAGGTATAGGCGATGTCCTGCTGATAGCCGATGCCGTTCCCACCGTTTTTGGGTTGCCTGTCGATGGCGTTGCCGGTGATGCAGAATACCGGTTCCTGCTCTACCAACGGCACATTGTTGCCGCCGGTACCGTACCGTGCGGACATGGTGGGAGCGACCCGATGCGGACCGGTGTAGCGGGAGTCGATGCCGTGGTTCTCATAGACCAGCGGCTGGTGTCCGTGTTCCTGGGCTCGGAGAGTCCCTGTCACATTTTCACTGCATTCCATGACGCTGCCGCCCTGGTCGTTGAGGCACAAAACCGATGGCATGCAGTTCCCGCCAGCGCTGCCCTTCAGCGTGGGGGCGAGTTCTTCGCCATAGCCGATGCCTCCGGCGGATGCTCCTGCACCGGCAGAGAAACCGGCAGTCAGGACGCAAGGGTAGCCCTGTCCGGCCTGACCGCCCCCTGCACTCAGGGATGTATGGCGCTCCGGCGTCAGGAAACAATCGCCGTTGCCCTTGGCCACTACACCTTCCGCAATGAAGGTTTGCTGCTTCATTCCCGGTTGGGCGCCCAAGGCTCCGGCCACATCGTGCAGATCCCGGACTTCATCTCTCTGATTTGCCGCAAAGGCAATCGGCTGGAGCAGACCGTTTCGGCCTGTGGACATCCCGCAGTTTACGCCAAGCGTTGCCGCAACATCGCCGGTCAAATCGCCATTGTACCCATCAAAGCCTTCCACATCATCCTTGTCTGGCTGTGTGACAAAGGTCTGCATTTGCATATTGTTAGTGGCCATTAGGGCGCCGGACACTCCGTGCAGGTTGATACCTTCATCCCTCTGGTTGATATGGTACGCTTCCAACTTGGTGGCGTCGCCGTCCGGTGGAGCGACTCCAGATTGGATTTCCAGCGCCCGTTTGAGCTTCTTGGGGAGCTCTTTTCCTCGCTCAAGGGCCCGGCGCAGGATACCCAGGCAGGCTTTCGGGGTCAAATAGTATTTGTCCGGCGGATCGTCCTGCAAAATCTGCGACAAGGAAGATTCTTTTTCTTCTCTGGGGGACACCCCAGTATTGAGCGTCAAGGCATCGCCACGCCAGGGAGAAATCAGTTCCCAATACGATTCGCCCAGCAGATTCCCAGCGCCCGGTGTCAGGTCGAGGGACTGAAACACCACCGACTTTAATTCGGACGATCTCCTCGAGGACGATCCGGAAGTCCTCTCCTTTGGGAGTTCCGCTGGAGAAGGCTCCGGGAACATTCTCCCACACCATAAATCGAGGTCGTATATAGAGAGCTGTTCTGTTTCGTAATCGTTCTGCATTTCTCATCTCCTTTACAAGTCTGACCTGTTCCATGAACAAGCCGGAGCGCGCGCCGGAGAGACCGGCGCGGTTTCCGGCCACAGACAAGTCCTGACAGGGAGAGCCGCCGCAGATGATGTCCACCGGCGGCAGCTCCGCACCGTCAAGCTTTGTGATATCGCCTACATGGACCATATCGGGAAATCGAAGCCGGGTCACCTCTATCGGGAATGCTTCGATCTCGCTGGCCCACACAGGAACGATGCCGTTGTGAATGGCGGCCAGCGGGAATCCCCCGATCCCGTCAAACAGGCTGCCCATCGTCGGCGCAAGTTTCGCATCGTTCATTTCCGTGCGGACACGAAAATTCACTCGCTCCGCTGCGCCTCCTCTCCCCACACAAGCCGCGGTATCGGGCTTGTGCGGGGGCCCCATGCTGTTTGTTCTCATTTGGCTACCGCCTGAACGATGGTTCTTGTGGTGGAGACTGCGGCCTGGGCGGTGTAGACCGCAGACATGATGTTGGCTCTTGTGGTGGTATCCAGGCCAAAGGCTCCGGCGATACGGGGGATCTCACCGGCGGACAGCATCAGGCCAAGGCCCAGAAGCGCATTATCTTTAAACACCATCAATCCGGCTATCAATATGGTGGATTGCAGGAAAGCGGTCAGGCACAGGCCGATGATCTGCTTGCACCACTGGATGAAGCCGTCGGTATAGCCGCGGGGCACGCTGAACATATAGAGACTGCCTACCGCAATTTGAATCAGAAGGATACCGCCGCGCTTCAGGTTTGCAAAGAATACCTTGATCACCGCATAGGCCATCAGGATAATACAGAACAGCAGCATGATCGGGCTGGTGATGGATGCAAACCCAAAGTATGAGCCGGATGTCATGCCTGTCAGGGAATCCACTCCGCTGAGCGTATCGACAATCTCGGTCGCCACCTCGCCAATGGAGGTCCCATATCCGGTAATTCCGGCGGTGAGGCTGGCCTGCAGCGTGACAGAGAGTTCATAGAGCCGAACCGGCACCACGGTAAACAGGCTTACCGCCATAAAGCCCTTGATGGCGTTGAGGGCGATCTCCTTGACATTTCCTCTGCCGGAGGAGTATTCAATGCCGCATTCAAAGCAGGCCACCACCAGGCCGGTGCCGTAGAGCGCCCAGGCCAGATAGGAGAAAAACAGTACCACGCTCTGCACCCAGCTCATCTCGAACAGCTCAACGCCCATGTTCCCCATCTCGGCAAAGAAGTTCCCGAGGAAGCCCATGACCTGGCCATAGATCCAGTCAACGATCTGTCCGAGGATGGTGTCGGCAACAAAATCCCAAATAAACAATGGTTCGCTCACCTCTTTTCGGGGCGAGGCCGCACCAACTGCCTGGGATAAAGGGCCGGGGGCCGCACAGCTGGTACGGCCCCTGGGTCACTTACTTACATGGTCTGCTGCCACTGAGGGTCAGCCGTCTGGGTCTGCTCCTGAAATACCTCCAGGTAGTCGGAAACCGCCTCCGTGAGCTGCCGGTAGTCCCGGCTGTTGGGATGGTAGACATACCAGTCCGCTTTCCCGTAGTCATCCCAGATGTAGGGGGTGATCCCGTTTTTGAAGTTCGGGTTGTTGGTCTGCTTTTTCCCGAGGATGTCGGAAAGGTTCAGGAGCAGCGCATCCACCTGGCCTTCGTTCCGGTTCAGAATGGAGATGCGAAGGGCATGGTATTGATTTGCCACAATTCCAGTGACGAACTGGATCTTTGCCCGGTTCAGCTCATTCAGACGCACATAGCAGGCCCGGCCTACATAAGTGGCATCAGGGTACTTCGGGGCAACGATCCTGTGAAGCTCTTGCTCAAAAAAGTTCATATGCCCTCCTCAGATGCCCACGATGTCCCAGAGATACATGGGAGCCGTCAGAGTAAACACCAGGCAGGCAAAGAGGATGGCCGGAGCCGCCCACTCAAACTGACCGGACTTCCGATACTCGAAATAAGCGGTACCCAGCTTGGCAAAGAAGAACACCGCCAGGATCAGGTCAATGGCGGGAAACACCACGTTGTTGACCACAGTCTTGATCTGAGCGGATGCGGTGGTCCAGGTACTCTCCACGGCGCCGGCCACATCCCCGGTCCCTGCGGCAAAGGCCGTGGTTGCCGTCAGGCAGACCATAGCCAGCACCACGATCATCATAACAATCAGGCGTTTGCAGTTATATTTACGCATAGATGAACCTCCATTGTGAGTTTGTTAATTTGCGGGGGCGATATGCCAGTCTTCCCATAGGTCGCCCGAAATCCGAATGGAATCCGTTAGGTTCATGGACAGCATGCCTGCCGGCGTCCAGCAGTCCAGGAGCCAGGTGTACGGCGTATAGCTTCCATCGGGATACCAGATGGGGGTGAAATGGGTCGGCCTGTTATATGTGCTGTAGGGATTATTCTTGAAGGCGAAGGCGGAGCGTTTGCCGCTGACGCTTCGATCCAGAAGCCGCCAGAATCCTTCGTAGTTGAACTCCGGGAAATAGGTCACGGCATTTTGCGCCGCAGTCACGGCAGAGCTCTGGGTCGTGCTGACATTGGCAGTCACAGTCTGCTGGATGCCGTAACCGCTTTTGGCGGTCGTGGCGCTTGCTGTGGGGGACATGCTATCCGGCGTAATGGCCATGGAAGCCGACAGGCTGGCGGAGTAGCCGCTATAATCAAACTCCCACCAGCCTTGATCCTCCCACCAGCCGTTGTCCACCCAGTGGTACCAGCGGTCCGTGTGGGATTTGCCCTCGCTGTCCGTCCACCGGTCCGTGTGCCAGCACTTCTCCCAGTTTTCAACCCACACCCAATTCTCCTGCCACCAGGGAGACCAGATGCCCCAGGAGGCAGAGGTCACTTCCTCTTTCTCCGGGATGCTCACCAGGGTAAAGTCATCGTTTCGGTCATCGGCCACGGGATTGGGGGGATCGTTCCCGTCCAGATCAACGATATTGGCAGTGATGGTGCTTTGGGCCGTGCCGCCGCCCTGGACTCGGACCCGGATGGTGCAGACACAGGGTTCCTCCGGCGTATGCCATTTCACCCAGACCAGCTGGCTGTCTCCCTCCGGGTAATAGACATTGCTGACCGTATAGGTGCTGCCTTCGATCACAAACTGCACGGTGACCGGGTTGTCCGGGTCAGACTGACCGCCGGACACCTCCACGGAGGTGATCACATCTGTGTCCACCCGGTATTCGTAGTCAAACTCGTCGATCTCCGGCGGCTCCAGCTCGTCGTTGAACCGGACAATGCCAATGCCCAGAGAGGAGATGATCTGGTCGTTGCTCACCTTGCTGGTGGTGCTGCCCGACCAGGCGGGATACCCCAGGTCTGCTTCCTCCAGAAAGATGGCCAGCGGCAGGTTCTGATGGGTCAGCGAGCCCATCCAGTATCGAAGATCACCGTCAACTGTCTTATCATAAAGGGCAGCTTCGGTTGCGGTCATAGCGTAGTTGGCGCCGCCGTAAACCAGGTATGCAATCGGCTCAATGACGATTTTATAATCACCGCAAATCAGGGTGTCAAAATCCATCCCAACATACCCGGCAATGGCCCGAATGACCTGTTCATCCGTAAAATAACTGCGGATGGCATCAATGCTGGCCGGATAGCTGCCGGAGGAGATAATGCGGGGAAGGCTTTGGGCTGGACGTATGCAAGTATATCCGCCTACAATTGGCCGTAGAGATGCACCGCTGTTATAAGATAGCTTGCTTATCTTTCCAAAGTGGATCACATTGGTACCCGGCATTTTGTTGCTCCAATCTATCGTGTTTCCTATGACCGCATGGCTACTTGTTTCAACAACAGAAATGCGGACGCCGTCCATGCCGGGGTTCCAATAGCTGGTGGATGTTCCGTTGCCCAGATTGCCTCCGCCGCTATCAATATTCTCATCGCCAATGGCGTAAGCAGGCACAGCGATTCCCAGCATCAGGACGACGGAAAGAATAAGCGCAAGAATTCGCTTCATAGAGGACCTCCTTTCGGATTTTTGGGCAAAAGAGAAGGCGCAGTCGGGATTGACTGCGCCTTCTTTACAATAATTGGTTAGTTTCCGCCACCCATTGTGCCGATTTTATTACCGTTTTCGTATATATCATTTCCTTCGATGACGGTGTTCTCGCCGCTGTTCTCCACATAACCGAAGCCGGGCACATAGACCTGACCGGCGCTGTTGGTGCTTCCGGCAGCAGGCTCTGTTTCGGTGGGGGTGACTGTGGGCGGCTCCTCATAGGTGGGCGGCTCCTCGTCCTCGGTCCTGCGTTCCTCCTCCGGCACATCTTCTGCGTCGTGGTTCTCCGGCAGTGTCGAGGTTCCATCTGGGGCTTCCGGCTTTTCAGGCTGCTCCGGTTTGACCGGGTCGGCCTGGATGGTCTGCTCCAAACCGCTGGAGTCGGCGCCCTGGGCGGGATCGGTTTCGGATGCGTCCGGCACCTCCACCTGGATGTCCACATCCGTCTGCCCGTCGCTGTTGATACTCACATCCGGGTCGCCACTTTGCGCCGGCTCATCGGATACCACACCGGAAGGAATCTCGGCTTTGCCGCCAAACCGGGCGGCGATTCCAATCGCAACGGCCGCACAGAGCAGGCAGCCGATGGAGATGAGGATCATTTTCTTCGTCTTTTCTGTCATAGCGCATACCTCCCTTGAACATTTTTCTTGTTAAGTGGACAATACCACATCTTTTCGCGGAAGTCTATTGCAAAGGAGAAACCTTTTTAGAAGAGCGGGATATACTTCGCTTCCGTGTGCAAAGTCATGTTGGCAGAGGGCAGAAGGTTTCCGAGAAAGCGTACCGGAACCTCCAAGTGAATCTCCACCACAGCGGTGTAACCCTCGCTCTGACCGGAACTGAGGCCGTTGTTCTCCAACTCCACAGACAAACCGGAGATTATGTACTCGATCTCTCCGCCTGAACGCTTCTGGTACCCCTGTGCCGTATTTTCCAGGCCCAGGGTTTCGGAAAGCTGACCGTATACATCGCCGGTGTCGATGCTCTCATCCCAGCGGCCTGTGCCGTCCGGATACCATCCGGCGGCATAGCCCTCCCGCACGGCGTGGTACACATCGTCATAGTTGTCATTGACGGTGGAGATCACTGCCTGCTGTGCGGCTTCCTTCACGCCCTGGGCGATGATCCATAACCGGCAGAATTCCGCCACGGCACAGAACAGCATCAGCAAGACCAGCACAATGGCCAGGATCATGGGGGCGCCCTCGCCGGAGCGACGGCGAAAAATAGCCTTTCTCACTTCCAGTACACCTCCGACTTTCCTGTGGCCTCCGCAGTCAGCGTAATAGGGAATGAGCCCAGCCCCCCGAAGAGGCCGATATCCGTTTCCAGCGTCAGGGTCACAGTGACCTCATCGTTGAGTTGGATGCGTCCGGTGGCGGACCACCGGATGTCAGGGTCAAGCCCGGTGCTGTCGGTAAGCGCCGCCGCACGGCGAGTGGTTTCCGTACCGACCCGGCCGGCAATTTCCGCCTCACGCACCAGCTCCACGGCATAGGTGTCCAGCTGCTGTTTGGTGATATAGACCGGCAGCACACGGACCACCAGCGCCAGCACCAGCATGGCGCATACCACCAGGACGCAAACATCGATATAGCCTTCGCCGGAGCGCCGTTTCAGTAATTTTCTCATGGCGACCTCCTTTAGAACAGGCTCCCCAGGGAGTTGACGATCTGGTACACGATGATGACGATATAGGTCATCATAAAGCACAGGAGCATGATAAAGCTGAATACCCGGATCTTGGGCGGGATCTTGGCGGCCTTGGCTTTGAGCCGCTGCAGCTCCTGTGCTTTCAGATCATGGGAGAGCATCTGAAAATACATCCTGCCATCGTCGCCCCGGAGGATGCCGATGAGGCCGCGGACGATGTCTGAAATGATGGCTGAGCCCATTCTGGCCTCAAAGCGGATGAGCGCCGCCTCGTAAGAGGAGGACCGCATATCCGCAGTCAGCACATCCAGCTCACGACCAAAGTCAGGCCCGGCGTGTTTCTTGTAGTTTTCCAGAATCCGCAGCACATCCCGGCTGGCAGCCAGCTCCTGATGGATGGTGGCGACGAACCGGGGCAGCTCGCCTTCGATCAGTTCCATTCTGGCCTTGACCAGCTCGTCAGCACGGCGGCTCTCCTTGAACCAGGTCAGAACGGCCAGCACCACGATGAGGGGGCTCAGGATGGGCAGGATCAGCAGGCACGGGATGATGCCGAGCAGGATGAGGCAGGGCTTCAGAATTGAATAAGCCGAGTAGACCTGGGGCGTCATATCCAACCCTGCCGCCGTGAGCTTGCTCTCCAGACGGCGGTATTTGTATTCGTCCATTCGGATCAGCGGAGCCAGCTTCAATGCCCAGCCGAGGATCAGCGCCTCCAGAGATTTGACCAGACTGCGTTCCCGCCGCCCAGCAGAGATGAGCGCCCGTTCCGCAGCCAGCCGGGGAATTTTCAGCAGGTCGGCAAGGACAAAATACAGTCCGGCGGCCAGTGCGGCGCCGAACAGAAATAAAAGTGCGCCCATTTCCTCACCTCCGATACTCGATGGGCTGCGTCAGCTTCACCACAAAGGCAAAGGACACGAATACAGCTGCGATGCAGACGGCGATGACCATCTGGCCGGGGATGGTGTCCACCAGAGTGTGATACCAGTCCGTGTTGATAAACCGCACCAGCGGGATATTGATCAGCACCAGGATCGCCATGGTGACGAATTCCTTGCGGGGGCCGAAGACCAGATTTTCCAGTTCTCCGTTGACTACCCGCATATCCGACAGCTTGCTGACGATGGGAGTCAGGGTGCTTTTCAGGCTGCGGTCTGTCTGGCAGGCGGATACCGCCTCGCACCACTCCTGCCATACCTCGTTGTCGATGGCATATTTCAGGTCATGAAGCGCGGCGTCCATGTCCGGGTCAATGTGCTTGATGCGGGTGAGAAACCGCTGGAACACCTCCTGCACCGGGTGGTGCAGGTACCGGACATTTTCCTCCACCGCCTGCTGGAAGTTTTCCGTGCGCAGATAGGCGGTGGTGATGACCGACAGCGCCGTTTCCAGCTCGGCGGCCACATCCTTTTTGAAGCCTCCGGCCGTCAGCTTGACATACCAGAACGGCATCAGCATAAAGCCGACGGCCAGTACGGGGACGAGGAAGGCGTTCCCGGCAAGAATGGCGATGCAGGCGCCCAGGGCAAACAGCACCAGAGATGCCATGCACACCATGGGGAATTTTCCCTCCCGCCCGGATGCGGCCAATACCGCCTGGGCTTCTGTGATCTCCCGGCGAAAGAAACCGGCCTTTTTGCGCTTGGTCGTCTCATTGATGTCCGCCCGGATGCTGCCGGGGGCGGCAGTCAGCCGGGAAAAGATGCTGTCGCTCATTTCTGCGGGGGAAATCCCCAGCACCATAAAAAGCCCGGCGATCATGCCCACGCAGGCGATCAGTTGGATCGTTGTCATGCAGTTTCCTCCTTCCTCTGGATAAACTGCTCCAGCTCACCGTGGGGCATGCCGTTTTCGATGAACCGGCGCTGCAGGCTCCCGGACATCTCCTCACACTTCTGGTGATGTCCCTCGATGATAAAACGGTCGCCCTCCAGACGGTTTTCCGTGATGTTGTACTCATAGAGCTTATGAAGCCTGCGGCTTCCGTCTGGCAGGATCTCGCACTCGGAGATGTTGGTGATGCGGCGCTGCTTGTTCTCCAGCTGGCGGCAATAGACCACGATGGGATAAGCCTCGGTGACATAGCCCATGAGCGTATCGTCGGGGGTGTCCACGGCCCGCTTGCACAGGGACACCATGCGCCGATAGGTACCCTCACTGGAGCTGGAGTGGATGGTGGTGAGAACGGCCACACCCACACGGGCGGCTTCCTGGGCAGCATTGGCCTCCGGGCCGCGCATCTCACCAACTGCGATGATGTCGGGGTTGAAACGAAGGGCAATGTCCAGCAGTGCGATCTGGTCGATGCGCTGCCGCTCATTCTCGCTGTCACGGGTCTGGGTATGGACGACGGAATTGACCACCCTGCCGTTCTGCTCCCGGATGAGCTGAAGCTCACGGGAGCCGTCCTCAATGGTGAAGATCCGCTTGCGGTCGGGAATGGTGGACATGAGCCAGCCCGCCACGGTGGTTTTGCCGGAGCTGGTGGCGCCAGCCACACAGATGGACACGCCATAGCGCAGGCAGGCGGACAGAAAGTCCAGCATTTCCTCCGTAGCGGTTCCGCTGCCCACAAAGTCCTCCTTGGTCAGATTCTTGGGATTGACGATTCGGATGGAGGCCGCAACACCTGCGTCCTCGTCCAGCACGGGGGTCTTAATGACCGAAACACGGATGTTTTTGGCCAGACGGGAGGTGATGATGGGACTGGCGTTGTCCAGCACCTTGCCGGAGTTCTGCAGCATACGGCGGATGACATTGGCCGCATGGTCCGGCGAGTCAAAGTGTTCCTCCAGCTTGACGGTGCGGCCGTCGGAATATTGGATCTCGATGTCCCGCCAGGAATTGATGTCGATCTCCTCGATGCCGTCTGCAAAGATGTACTTGGTGAGGAAACCGTATTCGGCCATTTCCGTGTACAGAGCGTCCACCAGCTCGCCCTGCGTCATGCCGTCCACAGCCATTCGGTTGTCCTGCAGATACCGGGCGATGCGGCGCTTCATCTGCTCCTTGGCCTCATCCCCGCTGTCGGTAATCAGGGTGGCATAGGCGCCGGAGAGGTAGGACTGCACCTGACTGAGTACCTCCCCGAAGGGCATCCCCTCGGCCTGGGGAGCGAAGAAGACTTCGCTTGCCTTGGGGGCGACCTTGGCTTCCGCAAAGATGGACCGTCCGGTATCCTCCTCAAAGGCGATATCATGCACCTCGGCCGGTTCTGGCCTGGCTTCCACCGGGGCGGCGACCGGGTGCGCAGCAAATATGGAATTGCTTCTCTTGTCGCCAAGCATCAGAACACCTCCTTGCAGATTTTCTCGATCTCCCGGCGAAACGCCTTGCTGTCCTTCATGGAGAGGTCATTCAGGAGCGTCCCCTCCAGATACTGCTCCTCCAGTTCCTGAGAGTACGGCAGCTTGAAAGCAACGCTGCCCAGCACTTGACCGATACGGTCGGCAGCCTGCAGAGGCTTGATATTGGACGCAGCTTTATACTGCTTGTCCTCGTCCCAGTGCAGTTCCCGGAGGAGCGGGAGCTGGCTGGACAGGTACCCGATGGACTTCAGATCGCAGTTGGCCAGCCGGAGGACGCTGTCGGCCTCCATGAGCGCCACGGCGGAGAGGATGTCATTGGCGATATAGCTGGAGCAGTCGATGACCACATAGGGGGCGATCTCACGCAGACCGCGGATGAGTTCCTCGGCCTGCTGCTTGGTGCAGGCCGCGTAGGTATACTCGTTCTCGCCCTTTCGCAGCCCCAGTATGGTCAGATAGGACAGCTTTTTGTGGGTGGTCAGGTTGTGCTTGATGAGGTTGACGGAGATGCGCTGGGCCGCAAAGATGCTGCCCAGGGATTTATCGCACTCCAGCTCGGAGGGCGGGCAGATGCAGGGCATCATGGGGGCGGTCATGTCACAGAGCAGCAGCGCCACATTTTTCTTCTGGGAGGCCAGATGCTTTGCGATCTTCACCGCGGTAACCGTTTTACCGCAGCCGGGGCTTCCCCACACGGCGAGAACGCCACCGCCGGACTCCACAACAGGTTCCAGTTCCTCCGGCTCCGTGTTTCGACGAAACAGGCTTCCTTTGATGAAGTTCATTCTCCAGCCGCCTCGCTCTCTGCGGCAGGATCAGCGCCCTCGCTTTCCTCGGTTTCAGCGCTTTCCGCATTTTCAGCGCCCTCCGCCGCCTCAGCCTCCGGCTCGGCGTACAGTTCCTCGATCAGAGCGTCCTGCGCCGCGATAAATTCATCGGCATTCTCAGGTGCGCCGCGGTAGACCAGGGCCAGATGCAGCTCGCTTTCCTGTTCCAGTCCGGCCAGCACCTTGGCCTGCTCGGTGGTCACCAGAAGCGTTACGGTAGAGGGAAGCTCTTTTTCATCCTCAACAGCCTCGCCGGTGTTGGCGTCGTAACCGGAGGAAGCGGTGACGGAGATGACCTCTACATACTGCAGCTCAGGCGGGATCACGGTTTCGCCCATACCCTTGTAGTCGGCCACAAGGACGGAGACGATGTCGCCGCTCTCCAGTTTGCCGGAAAGGCCGGTGGCAAAGCTCTTGATGGTGACAGAGATGGCCTGTTTGGTGCCGTCCAGACTGTACAGATAGGCGTTCTCAGCGGCGGGCTCATAGGAGAGCTTGCTGTCCAGAATGTAGTCGCCCATCTTCAGGTCGGCGGTGGCATACTTGCCAATGACGTCATCCTTGTCTGTCATAATGCCGGAGGGCAGGTTATAAGCGCCCACCTCCACGGTCTGCACCATCTCGGCGGTGATCTCGTCGCCCTCCTTGATGTCGGCGGTGACGCGGACGATTTCAGTCTTCTCGCTGGCGCTGCGGCTGAACAGGGGCGTCACCCCAAAGCAGATGAGGAGCGCAAGAAGGATACACAGCACACCGACCACGGTGCGGTTGCGAAAGATTTTCATATGAGCCTCCTTATAAGAAATATGCGGGGATGAAAGCCACCGCGAAATACGGAACCAGCGGCTGCTTTGCCGATGCGCCCTCCCGCAGTGCCGGGATCACCCGCATGGCAAAGGAAACGAAAAGGAGCGCAGCGGCCATAAGACACAAGCCGGTGATTACCCGGTCAACTCCCAGAACAAATCCAACGGCGGCGGCTAACCGCCAATCGCCGCCCCCCATCAGGCCGAGACCTGCACAGAGGTAAAATGGGGCCATTGCCAGCAGCGCCCCCAAAAGGGAGGCGGGGCTGATGGTGATCAGCCCCGCCGCAGCAATGATGATACAGACGATGTCGCAGACCGTTCTGGTTTTCAGGTCATCCACGGCGGCATAGATGAGACCGCCGCAGAAGACCAGTGCCTGTACCCAGAGCATCAGCCCGCGTAGTTGAACATCTCCTGAATCCGCTGGGTGACGGTGGGCATGACGGTGTCGTCCAGCACAGCGTACAGGCCGGCCAGCACCAGGGCGCCCAGAACGACGGCGATCAGCACTTTGACGGCGGTATCGATATAGCCCTCGCCGGCATTGCCGCAGACGGCGCGGCGGTGGAAGGCGGCGAGGGAGGTCTGGCAGTTGATGGCGGCAGTCTTGGCAGTCTTGGCGATATTCTTGAACAGCTTCTTCATAAGGTACATTCCTCCTGTAAGTAAAAATATTTTTTAGGTAGTTTGTTGACTGGAAAGAGATCATGAGTCGTGCTTGGAGGAGGCCCCCGGCCTCGGCTGGGCAAAGGAAAGTCCGGGCGGTTTCCATCCTCCCGGACTACATAGTCATTTCGTGGCATTCGTTCTGCTCCTGATGCTGGTTGAACTGGATGGGACGGAATCCCACGCGGTCGCAGTAGAAGAACTCGCTGCCGGAATCATCGTACAGCTCCACCACATCGGACAGAGCCATCCGGTAGCCCTGATACTCGGGAGGCGGGCTGTCCCGGCAGATGGCGTAGATCTGCTCCAGATCATTGGTTCCCAGGTCGCCTTCGAATACCTGTGTGTAGTTGTCTGCGTCCGGTTCTCCGAACCGCTTTATCAGATCCTCATATCCGATAAAGCGCATGGTGACATCCACGCCTTTCCGGAGCTGCCAGATGCGGCAGCCTTTTTGCGGCTGCCCCAGCTCCTCGCCGGGCACATCTCCGGCCGCAAGACGGTCAAATACGCCTTCCTTCCACTGAGGCGTCAGATTCAACCGGGCCAGGTAGCGGGACAGCTCATCCGTCTGGAACATCTCATCCACAACAGCGGCATCGTCCTTCACATAGCCCACCGTGTTACCGTAGAAGATCAGGCGGTTGCGATTATCAATTGTGAAGCGGACCAAAATCACATCACCTCCCTTCAGGGCCAGCGGCTCACATCTGCTGGCTCATGGCCTGGTCGGGAGCGTCGCCTTTCTGCTCCTGCTGCTCCTGGAGCCTCTGCTCGTAGGCGTCATTGACGGCGTCCACCAGGGCGTTCCGGGCCTCGGCGGTGATGGCATGGAAGGTGTCGTTGTACTTGGTTTCACCATTTTTCTTGTAGGAGTCCTGGGGCATGGAGATGAAACGGCCCTTGTCGGACTCGATGACCCGGATGCCGTGGACGGCAAAGGCCCCACCGATGGTGGCGCTGGCGAAAGCTTTGGTCTTGAAATCTCCGTCCACCAGACGGTCGATCCGCGCCTCCACCTGGGGCGTGGTGGTTTCCTGCTGTTTCTTTTTGGTCGCTGCCATGGTTATCAAGCTCCTTTCACTCACATGGATGGGGTTGTCATGCCGGCAGATTCGGCAGGATCTTCCTGCCGGATCTGTTCCAGGCTTTCTCTTGCCCAGTCGGGCAGATGTTCTTCCTTGAGAATGCCGATGAAATCACTCCGGTTCCACCGGGTTCGCTCCCCGTCACCGAGGCAGGTGGCGTATACCGCTCTGCCCGCGGCGCTGGGGGCACAGCCAAAGCCGCCGGTCGCCAGCCAGAGCTGATTCTCTGGCGCCCAATAGGACTCCCTCAAAGTCATAGGACTCATAACCAGCACCTTGCCCTCCAGCTCCTGCCCGGTCATATCGTCGCAGTGAGAACTGTTAAACAGGTTCAACTCTGCCTGTGCTTCCCGGAAGGCGCTGACAAAACCGTCCAGCACAGCGGGGTGACTCTCCACCGAAAACTCGTAATTGCGGTCGCTGGGAGGGATGAAGGTGGATGCCGCCCATGTTTTATTTTGAGGGCTGAATCGTCCATCGTACTGCTTTTGCTGAAGCGTGGCGGCCAGCACCCATCCCACACGCTTGAAGCCAAAGTCCTCGATGACGCCCCTGGCGCAGTCGTGACTCAGATGCATCCCATCAAAGCCCCTGCGGATGGCCTCCTCGATGGCCTGCTTACAGGCGATGTTCTCCAAGTGGCTTGCCCGCCAGAGGGCCACCTCGTTTTGCCGTTTGGCCTCGGCGAAGGAACTGAGATAGAGGTAGGCGTGGTCTTTAGTCATTGGCTTTCCCACTTTCAAGGATCGCCTTGGTCAGCGCATCGCTCCATGTGGTCTTGTGGTCATCGGATACCACCAGAACAGCGCCGTCCACGCTGAACACACAGAGGTTATCGTACAGGATGCCGGCATCCGCAAAGGCTTCGGCGGGGATGGGGAGCATATCTTCATCGCAGCCGTGGCAGCCGTCGCACATATCCCCATCGTCCTCCTGGGCCTCCCAGTCGGCCAGCATATCCTCCATCAGGCTGTGGGCCAGTCGCAGCAGAGTTGTCGTGGCGGCAGCCTTCTCCGCAGGCTCCATCTCCTGCTTGAGCAGGACGATGGCGTTTTCCAGGGTGTGCAGCTCCAGCGTTTCCTCCCTGTCCAGCCCGCTTAAGGTCAGGGCGGCGGGCTGGATGACGGCCTTGCCGTCGCTTGTGTACTTGATAAATGTCATGTTCATTCCTCCTGTTTGAGTTCTTTTGTGGGTTCATGGATCAGGGTGTATTTTCCCTCCTCCTCATCCGCGGCAGACAGGTTGAAAAGGTTGAGCTGCCAATGCCTTGCGGAATTGTGGCGGCGGGGGTCGTAATTGGTGATGACGATCTCCTCATACTCGCTTCCGGCCTTCTGCGACATGCTGTTGGGGCGAGTGGTGTGGAAGATGTAAAACTCCTTGTACAGCTCCACGATGAAGGGGCAGTAGTTGTAGGACACCATCACATACCCCTGGCACTCCAGAAGGGCGTCGTGGAGGCGCTGATGATCTTCCTTGGGAAACACCGCCGCATAACAGTCCTCCGCATCGTAATAGGGCGGATCAAAATACAGAAATGCGTCTGGCCGGTCGTACTGACGGGCGACCTCCACACAGTCCTTGTTTTCGATGACGACATTTGCCAGCCTGCGGGAGCACTCCCAAATCAGGTAGAAGAAACGGCGGATGTCGCAGGATTTTCCGGCAAAGGACTTGGCACCGCCGCTGAAGCTGTATCGGATCAGCTTGAAAAAGTCGGCGGCCCGCCGCACATCGCCGCGAGGCGCCCGTTCCAGCATCATCCTTCGGATGGTCTCGGCATCCGGCGGCTCCAGATACCGCTCCGTCAGCTCCATCTCCTCGTCCAGATAGTCATCGGTGAATTCCTCTTTGGAGAAGAACTTATACAGCACATTGAAATCGTCGCGTGTATTCAGCGGCAGAAAACCCAACTCCAGCAGAAGCGCCATGGTCCTGTTTTTGACACAGCAGAACAGGTTGGTCAGGTCACTGTTGAAGTCGTTGTAGACCTCCATACATCCCGGCTGGATGGGGCGGCTCAGGGTCACTGTGCCGCTGCCGCCGAACACATCAATAAACCGGGAATACCGCGAGGGAGACAGCTTTCGGATCAGCCACAGCAGCTTGCTTTTACCGCCCACCCAGGGGATGAAGCTTTTCAAGCGGTATCACCGCCCTCCAGCGGAAGGGATATCTGTCCGCTGTCGATGGATTGCTCCAGCGCCTTGGTGAGACCGCGTTCCGCGTGGGCGATCTTCTTGATCCGGCTCCGGAGCTGCCGGATCGTTCTGCGCAGTTCTTCCTCAGTACCGGCGTAATAATAGCCGGAAGCCGAGCTGCAGATGGGGACGTCATCCCCACGCAGGCTGTTGATCAACCGGCGCAGGTCGGGGCCGCGGATCTGGAAAGCTGCCTCCAGCTCCCGGCTGGATACGACCCTTTCCGCTCCCTTGTGATAGGTCTTCAGGTACGCAGCGATGGGGTTTGTCGTGGTCATGCGGGCTCCTTTCCGGGGCTGTCACCCGAAAAGAGCGCAAAAAATCAGGGGCCGTTTGTCCCTTTCGGGTAACGGCCCCTGTGGTGTTCAGGCTATTTCATTTCTTATTTCATCACCTCCGTTGCGGCGGCTGGTCTGTGGGTGGCTTTTCACATGGACATGGTCGGCTCCATATCCGGCTGACTGTACTCATAGACCAGCTCTGTGCCGTTCCAGGATACGAAGCCATGCGCAGCGGCGGACAGACCCATGTTCTTCATCCTCTGGTTGGCATACCCCTCCGCATCAAAGCAGGAGGCAAGCAGCTCGTCCCTGGGGTATACGCCGTCCCGTTTCGCCAGCTCTTTTCCGAAATCGGCGAGTTCCATGTCACGGGGCATGAAGTGATAGCAGTGGAGGTTCTGTGCCAGATCCAGGGCGTAATCCAGACGGTGGCAATCCTCCAGCTCCATCACAGCCTGCCATTTATCCAGCCACTGGGGTCCTCCCTGCCCCTGTTCCGCCCAGACATAGCCGAAGTCGATGGCGTGACGGACGAGTTCCGCTGCGGAGCCGTACTGAGAGAGGATGTCCTTCAGCTGCGGGAGGCAGCAGCCCACATCCACAGCAATGCACTCGCTCAAAGACTCCACCTCCAGTGCGTCCAGCGCCAGGAGAAGCTCGTCCGGGTGTGCGGCATCCATATACTCGCCGGTGTCCGGGAATCCCACCCACACGCCGTCCGTATTGAAGCGGCTTGCCAGCCTGACTCGGATACCGTAGTCGCCTTTGTCGGGATTCAGCGTCGGGGCGCCATCCAGAAACGGATCGATCAGGGAGGTGACCCTGATGAAGTGCCCGTCGCAGAAGGTGTTCCCACCTTTCTGGCGGTAAGCTGCCCCCACTTTCTCCGGGTCAAGAAATGCACGTGCCTGGGAGGCAGGGCGCTGGATCTGTTCCATGATAAATTTGCCAAGTCGGGCATCGTCCCCGGCGCCGTAGAACAGGTCGTAGTGATCCAATTGACTGGCAATCAGCATCACATCGCAGGTCATCCTCGGCTGCTCGATCTGCATGGCCCCTCGGAACAGGAGACTTTCTTTGACCGTCATGTTCTCGAACCGCCGCTCCAGCCAGTCGTGCTGGGACTTGGTCATTTCAAAGCCGTCCAGGAGATCAAGGAGCCGCCTGGTTTGCCGATTTGCCATCACATCATCTCCATTCCGGCCTTCTCTGCCTGCATTTCTTCGCTGCGGATCGGCTCGCCATCCCTGCGCTGGACCAGCCCATAGGGGGTCAGCAGTGCGTTGTTTGACGCCATGACATCCTTGCCGTAGCTGTAGAGGACAATGTGCTTTTGCAAAATAGACCGGGAATGCTCATCCACAATGAAGCGAAGCTCCTCTACGGCCACCTCCTCGGGGGTCCGCTGATCCGGCTCGATCAGGTAGTCATCCAGATTTTCCGCAATTCGGACAGCGGCAGCGATATCGTGACAATCCGCCGCAAGGATAACCGCCTTGTATGTGGAGAGGTCTCCTTGCGCGACCATCTCCTTGAAGCATTTGGCCAACTCGTTCAGTTCGTGAACATCATTGCAGTCCATGCTTTCCAGAAGCGCGGGCATCGCGCTGTCCTCCACCTGGACAGACATTTCCGACCATGAGGCGCCTCCGTAAGCCTCCAGAACAGCGTCCAGCCGTTCCTGCGTAGCGGGCAGATCCAGGCACATCCTGTTGTCCGGCTGCTCATCGGAGTGGGAGGGACACTTGCCGACCGTCAGGCGGATGCCATATTCCGGCGCTTCGGGGATCAAGGCCAGGCTGTCATATACCTGCTTCAGCTCGTTGTGCTGCGTGACATAACCACCGTTTGCAAAGACGCCGCCCTCCTCAAATCGGGCGTTTCTGCCGAGCTTCTCAAAGTCCAGGTACTCGAAGATGGGGTCGGGGACTTTGTCAAGTGCGGGGATGAAATCATTCTCGGCGTAGAATCTGCCCAGCTGCTCATCCGTTGAGGCGTTGACCACGTGGCAGCAGTCTGTGCTGTAGGCCAGATCGATCATGGTGGCAACACTGATGGGGCCGTACTTTTTGGCCACCTCCATGTTGAACAGCCCTTCAAAGGCAGTCTTTTCTCTGCCGTTCATCTGTCCCAGACAGGTTGCCAAAGCGTTAAGCTGATAGAGATCGCATTCATGGGCCAAATGGTCTTGCAGGAAGACAAAGCCATGGTGTTCGAGGAATTCCCATCTCGGCTTTTCGCCCAGCGTCATCTGAAGCTTGTCCAGCGCATCCAGAAGGCCGTAGTAGGTAGCCGGAAGCTCCAGCTCGCACCACCGGTTCGTCTTCTCCCCGAACAGCTCCACACGAAACACTTTATCCAAGGGTCATCCCTCCCATCGTCGTTCCATGCTCCATATCATTCGCCTCGTCCGGGGGACAAGGCTCACTCATTTTGCCGGAACTCCTCTCCCCACCGAACCCGCTGTGCCGGGCTTCGGCGGGGGCCCCGGTTTGTACATAGTCTTCCTGGTACTTGGCGGGGTCAGCGCCGGGGGCATCCCAGCCGCACATACTGCCCACCTCCATGGCCTGCCGCTGAATGGGGCTGACTCCCAGTTTTTCGTTCAGCTCGTCCGCCAGCTCCACATTTTTCTCCTTGTCGCCGGTGTCCCAATCGGAGGGGTAGTAGCCGGTCTCGCCCCGGCGGATGCAGATGAGATCGCCGGTGGACCTGAGGGTGGAGAAGCACATCTCCGGCAGGCCGTCTGCCACTCTGGGCGCGAACTGCTCCGCCTCGGTTCGGATGTCCCAATTGTCCTCCATGCTCCACAGGTGGACATACAGCTCGTCGTCGCCGACGCAGATCTCCCGCTGTTCGAAACCCTCGCCCCAGCCATCCGAGGCCTGGCCGGAGACGTACTCCTTCAGGGTGGTCAGATCTTCCGGGGTGAGGGCGCCGACCACCCGGCACTCAGCCACGCCCCATAGCCGGCCGTTCCGCTCCTCGACGGTGAACACGGCGGATTTGACCTTCTGGTTGACGCTGTCATCCTTGCCATACCAGTGCATGATGCCGCTCTCGGCTTCTTCCGGCATCCGGTTGTTGATCAGGGCTCTGAGGATCTCGCCCTCATAGCACCGCAGCAGCCTTCCGTCCAGCGGGGTGCTGTCGTCCTCCATCTCCCCATACTCGTTGCGGGTGTAGAGATCGGCGGTCAGGGGCATATACAGCTTCAGGGTGGTGGGCTCGGGCGGCAGAACGGTGAAGCTGTCCTCACCGATGATCAGCGCCAGGGTTCTGCCGTTGTCCCACTTCATGTGGAACTGCCCAGCATCGTCGATGTAGTCCAGAGTCCCTGTGCTGCCCGGCTCCAGCGGGGCATACGGGTCTTTCATCTCTCTGAGCTTGATCCTCGAACCTGCGGGGAACTGTTCCCGCAGGAAGTCCAGCCATTCTTTTGGTGCTGACATTTACATTCCTCCCATATTCATATTTTGGCCGGGATTGTTTTCATAGTCCGCAAGAGAATGGGGATTTTCTTCGCCATAAAGGTCGAAGAGGATGTCATCCACCTGTTTGCGGACAGCCGGGTCATCCGTCAGAGTCTCATACCGGAAACCCGTCACATCCCGATACGGCAGTTCCTGCCGGATGGCAGCCAGATAGGTTTGGGGATCGTGATACTCCCGCTGTTCCCCATTGGCAAAGGTCGCACGCCCCACGGCCCTGTTCTGCTGGGCCATCTGCTGCTGACGCAGGTCATAGCAGTAGAGATACCCCTGGTAGTCGCCGGGAAACGGGGTGCAGCGCAGGCAGTAGCGGTAATGCTCCGTTTCTGCGATGTAGCCATAACTCCGGCCGTCCTCGGTGATGGCCCCGCCGTTCCGATAGCAGTAGGCTCTCATCGATGCCAGGTCCTTCAACGGGCCATCGGCACGAAGGGTGTCCACCACTTCCTGAAGGTCATCCTTAAATTCCCCGGTGTTGAATTGGTCTTCGTTATGGGGCCACCAGGAATGGTGAAATCCTTTTCCGGAAGAACCGAAATCCATCCGCACATGGCCCACTGTACCGGCCTGAAGGTCCCGTTCTTCTTCCACCTGAGAATAGAACAGGCCCGCCTCCTCACGGGAAGCGGGCCTGAGTTTATATTTGGGTGGAGTCTTCAACCCATACTGTTTGCAAAATTCCGTGAGTGTGATCTCATCGCCGAGAAAATCCAGCGCATCACCAATCTCACGGTAGTCCTGATTATCCGGAAAGGAAATCGGTTCCGGCACAACGATAGAACCAGCGTGATTAACCACAACCAGAATTTCCAGCGTACAGGGTGAGCCCGGATCATTGTCACTGCCTCGCAGATCATATACATGCCAACCGTCCGGCACAGTGTGGGTGTCTACTCGCGCATTGGTGAACAGGGCAGGCTTCCCAAACAGCTCGATATGCTCATACTCCTCAGTCATCGCATTGACGCTCATTATTTCACCTCTTTCCCCTTGGTATAGCTACACAACATACCACAGCTCAGCGGAAATGGCTATGGCCAAAAGGCATCTTGCCGGAAAAGTGGAGATACCCGGCGACAGCGGCTCCCAGTGCCGCCATAGATGCTATTGTGATCATTATTTTCTTCTTCATTCACATTCCTCCCAATCATTGGATCGTGTTGTTCAGGTCACCTGCATATCGAGGAGAGAATACGCCGCCAGCTTTACGCAGAGCAGTTCGGTTTCGTGGGGCATCAGGAAAGCCCTTCCATCTCCATCGCCTGCGTTTCCTCAGCAAAGGGGCTGCTGCACCGGCGAATCAGGCCAAATTCCGTGCGCCGGACTCCGTCCTCCACCATGGCGTCCTCGCCCAGCTTCTCGAAATCCATATACCCGTCGATGGTATCGATCAGTTCATCATCGGCACCGATGCGCCGAAGGACCGTTTGCCCGTATTCATAGGCGTCCTCCGGGATGCGCTCGTAGTCGTCCAGATTCATGGCATAGCGGAGCGCCTCCTGCATGGTCCCTGGCTGTTCCACAGAAAGAACCGACAGATATTTCAGCAGCTCACCATCGTCACACTGCATCCCCTCAATGGCCCAGGCCAATTCGTTTGCGTCTTCCACGCAGACCCCTGTAGTGGGAATATGCTCGTCCATATAGGGAACAGAAAACGACACTCTGGTGATTGCTGCCTCGGCAAAACAATCGATGCCCAGTGTTCTTTTTACTCGCTCCAATTCCTCTTTCGTTGCCGGAAGGCAGACGATCGCTTGCGCCTTAGCGGAGGAGAGGTCGAGCTGGACCTTCGACTTTTTCTCTCTGACAAGCGCATCATCCTGCTTGCGGAGCACATAGCCTGCATGGGTATAGGCGCCGCCATGGTCGGCATAGTATTCTGCGCCGATCTTCGCAAAGTCCAGGTAGGGCCAGGCGGCTTCAGGGAATCTGGGATCGCCCTGAATCTGGCCTGCAACAGCGACATAACGGCCAAGTGTCACATCTGAATTGACATTGGGAATGAGGATGTAGTCCGGCACCTGTTCCGCCACACGAATCATATCACTCAGGTCATTGATGCTGCTGCCATCCAATGCGCCGGCATAGATGTTCCGTTCACGGGAGTCCATTTTGGCAATGATGCTGGAAAGCTGATTCAGCTGTGCAAGCTGCGTTCTGGAATCGGGGTCAAGCCCGCTGAGGTACGACGGCAGATTAGCGATCACGCTTTTGATCTCGACGATCTCTGTTTTGCCCGTTCTGCTGGCCTCATCAAGCCGGCTGACCGCTTCTGTCATAGCGTCATGCGATGCGGGAAAATGGAGCGGGACAATGGCCGGACTGCCGCTTCGTTTCATGAAGAGTTGGATCATGCCATTCCCCCTATCTGAAAGTCCTGTTCCCGCTGATAGGCTTCTGCCGGGTCATCCGCCATCAGTTCCTCCAGACTCAGCGCACCCTGGTAGGCGATATAGCCGCGGTCAGTAAACACGCCGGACTCCTGATCCATGTGCTGCAGGCCATACCGCTCGTAGTCATAGAACTCGTCCAGATTGGGGTCATACTCAAAATGACCGGATTTCTGGATCATGTATTTTCCGTATTCCGCAGGGGTATGTGCGCCGGGGGCAAATGCAAAGAGATCCAGGTTTTCCGCCAGATGCCGGATCTGACCGGCGCACTCCGGCTTGGCCATGCTGACTGCGGCCCCCAGCTTCTCACGGGCGTCATATGAAAGCTTGTCCATGACCAGCGCCAGCTCATTGAGCTCGTGTATGTTTTCGCACCGGAAGTCCAGTACCACATCCACTTCCTCGGGAAATGAGCTTTCACTCATCCAAAGACACCTATTCTCAGGCGCAATGCCGCTGCGCTGCATGGCGCGTTCAATCTGGCCTTTGGAGGCAGGGAGGTATATCCAGGTGACATTTTGGGTGTTCTCCGGTTCCTGTCGGGAAGATATTCCGATAGCGGTCAGATCGGCCTCATAGTGATAGCAGGGCAGGTGCTTTCCATCGTAGAGCTGCGAGAGCTGCATACCGTTGTCATAGACCACACCGTAGCGGGTGATGGTTCCCTCGTTGCCCTCAATCAGCAAGATGGCGGTTTCCTCTCCGTCCAACTGCTCCAGTTCCTCCATGCTGGCACACCCGCCATGGATGTTCATGTAGTGATCACGGCCAACCTCTTTCAAATTTGTGAAGTCCGTGATCACCGTTGCCTGCTGGCAGCAAAAGGTCAGGTTGATGAGATCCTTCATGCTGGTGAGCTGCAGTTTTTCGGCCATGGCCTGAAATTGCGAAAACTCGCCCACATCAAAGCTGTCCAGCCGCTTAGCCAGATAGTCCAGCTCGTCCAGATTGACCCTGGCACCTTCCAGCCGATACAGCACAGGCCAGGCGCTGTCGAGTGCGTCCACATGGCAGTCGGCATCCGATACATGGCCGATTTCCAGTGACTCCAACAGCGCAACGCAGTGGTCGTATTGATTTCTGGGAATGGGCAGGGGGATCGTCGCAACACCATATTCCGGGTGGTCGGCGTTGCTCAGAACTGCTTTCATGATCAATTTGCATCACCTTTCTTTTTCTCAAAATTCAAAATCGCATCACCGTACTTGGCCAGAAGCAGAGCGCAGATAATCAGGTGGAACGCCTCATCTGTGACCAATTCGGGGGATGCGAGATCGGCAATGGTAATGTTTTGGCTGCCGGTGGAAATGGCTTTGGCCGCCTGATAAACGCTGTAAAGCTCCGGCTGGATGCCGGCCAGCCGGAGGGACTGGAAATCAAATCCGCAGGCATCAAACTTCCAGATCATCCTGCGCCAGATATCGTCGTAGGCTGTCAGGAGAAACAGTGCGGCCTGGTTGCGCTGCGACAATCGGCGGCAACGTGTTCGCCAGTGCATCCAACGGCTACGGTGTTCGTCAGAATGGAAGGCTTGCAGAGGATATGGGTAGATCTCCTGTGCCAACCGTTTCCAAAGCCTCATTCTCAGCTTGCCACGGAGGCAGTCCTCAATTACTTTCGCAAGGCTGAGCGACCCGGTCTCGATTCGTTCCCCCAGGCAAGTGCATTCACACAGCGGGCAGGGATTTTCCTTTGAGTAGTTTGTGCAGTACTGGCAATCGACATCTTCAGACTGATAGTGAAATGTAGGTCGGCGTAGGCCGTGACCTCTGGGCTTGAAATGGGGCGGGGTCATCATCATCTGCTCCATCTGGTATAAGGGGGTATCTCTCATGAAGTAGCGCGTCATGGGTGGTGTGCTCCTTTCGGTGAAATAAAAAAGCGCCGGAGTCTTATTTCTAAAACTCCGGCGCTCGGTGTATTACATGGTCAGTTCCTGGCTTTGAGAATCCAAGGAGTGCTGCTCCTGCTCTCGCATGCGCTCCAGGATGTTGGGCATTCCACGTAGGATCTGTTCCTGAACACTTTTAATGCATTGTTCCTGGTCGACAGTCAAATCAACTCCGGCATCCAGTGTGTCGGTGCAGCATCGATAGATTTCGGTGAGCTGTGCTTCGTTAAAAATCAGCTGTTTGGAGACGAGACCGGCACGGATGGCGAAGTCCTGCTTGGCTCCCGTATAGTTATCCTGAAAGTAATGGCCTTGGTTGAGACCTGTGCGGTCACAGCTCCAGTCCCATGTGACGAAATGGACGCCAAGCCGGGTGGGGTGGGCAGCCAGCACTGTGCCGTTGAAGTCGGCCAGCAGGCGGTAGTCGCCGGTCAGGCTTTGGGCCTGCAGGGGCGGAGCCTGTTCCAGCAGCGTCATGTACTCCCGCACTGTGCAGGCCAGATCAGTGACTCGCTCACAGGCTCGTTCCCGTTCCGCCGTTGCCACATCCTCCTGCCAGTAGCGAACCCCTCCGCCCTCTGTGATCCGGCAGAGGGGGAGACCATCCCATTCCACCGGGAGAAGATCATCCTGCTCCGGCTGCGTGGTGAAGCCTTCCCGGCCAAGCACCGTGCAAAGTTCTCGGTAAAATTGTTCTCTATCCATCTTGTTGTGATGCTCCATCAGAAAGACCTCCAGTCATTTCAATTTATACGCCCGCGCAAATAAAAAAAGCCGCCACCTGAATATAGGTGACGGCCACAGAACTTCAGAACGAAGTGGATTGTACTACATTTTGGTACAATCCACTTCGTTCACAAAAAATTAACAAAATATTTTTTGGAGAACACGAATTATTTCCGTATTTTCACCTCGAAAGCGGGCTGAAAAGCGCCGGGATTTAGTTCAAGTCCTCACCCCATAGGGGAAAGGCCGGATGATATCTTTTTCTTGTGCAGTAAAATTTGGACACGAAAAAAGCCCGGAAACCGCATGGTTCCGGGCTTTTTCGGTGCGATATCTTTTTTGGTCGCACAATGTGGTTGCGGAGGCTGGATTTGAACCAACGACCTTCGGGTTATGAGCCCGACGAGCTACCAGGCTGCTCCACTCCGCGCTATTTTGTTTGCCCTCTTGCTGAGTGCTTATATATAATAGCATACGGAATCGGGGTTGTCAAGCCTGTTTTTTTATTTTTTTTAATCCGCTCTTTTCTGCCGCATGGGGCCGGGCAGTTCTCATTCCACCGGCTCCGCCCCCACCTGCGCCAGATCAAACTCCACAATTTCGTCGCCGCTGGCCTGCTGGGCGGCGCTATCCGTCGGGGGCTGGGTCTGCACCTCGCCGTCCGCCGAGGCCTGGGCGGCTCCTTCCCCGAAGCCCGCGGCGGTCTGGGCCGCCTGTTCATCGGTCAGGGGCGCGGGGGTGGCCGCGGCGTTTGCCAGCCCCAGCACCTCGCCGGAGGGCTCGTTCAGCAGGTAGGCTCCCACCGGCTTTTCCTTATACACCAGCAGCACACACTGGCAGGTGGTGTCGCCGCCCGACCGGGCCGGGCACTCCACCAGCCATTTTTCCACCGTTTTTCCCTTGCTGTCCGCCAGATCGAAGCCGCTCTCCTTCACCACCGTGTTGAAGGCGGAAAAGCTTTCGTCCCACTTTTTGGGGATCTTCACCTTATCCACCGTGGCGGTGGTCAGATCCACCTCCAGCCCGAAGCACTTGAAAAAGGCGGCGATGTCCTCCGAGCCGGTGATCTGCCCGGGCACGGCGGCCCCGCTCACCGCGGCCGAAGCGCTGGCCTCCAGCGCGCCGTCCCCCGCGTGGATGAAGCCGCTCACCGCCAGCACCGCCCCCGCCAGCGCAATGCCGCACACCGCGGCGGCGCCCAGCCTGCGCAGGCTCTTTTTGCCCAACGTCAACACAAACATTGTCTGGATCCCTCCTCCATGAACTGCTCTTCGGTCATGCGAAGCACTGGTTCATAGATATGTGCCGGATCCTTAAAATATGTGCCCACGGGGCGACCGGTTCAACGGGCGGCAGTCTGCGGCCGGGTTTGCGCCCGCCCCAGCAGGATGCGCACCTCCCGCCACAGCGCCACCGCCAGCGGAATGGCGCTGGCCGTCCAGGCAAGGGGTGCGGCCGAGCAGGCACCGGCCATGCCGAACGGGGCGGTGAGCAGCAGCGCCGCCACCATGCGCATGGCCATTTCCACCACGCCCGCGGCGGTGGGCACCGCGCCCCGGCCAAGGCCCTGCAGGCTGAACCGGCAGATATACAGCACCGCCAGCGAGCAGTAGCCGATGCCCACCATGATCAGGTAGATATGGGCCAGCCGGGCCACCTCGGCCTGCCCGGGCAGGAACAGGCCGGCCAGCTGCCGCCCCAGACCGATGCTCACCGCGGCCGCGGCCACGCTGTATCCCAGCGCCATGGTCAGGCACTGGCGCAGGCCCAGTGCAATGCGCCGGTAATCCTGTGCGCCGTAGTTCTGGGCGGTGTAGGTGGCCATGGTGGTGCCGAAGGACACCAGCGGCATGGTGAACACACCCTCCAGCCGGTTGCCTGCGGTGAAAGCGGCCACCGCATCCGCTCCAAGGCCGTTCACCGCCGCCTGCAGAATCAGGGTGCCGATGGAGATCAGGCAGGTCTGAAAGGCCATGGGCAGGCCGATGCGCAGATGCGCCCACACCTCCGCCGGGCCGGGCAGGAAATGCCGGGGGCTCAGCTTCAGCTGGGGGAACCGGCGGCCGATGTACCACAGGCACAGCCCGCCGCTCACCAGCTGGGCCGCCACCGTGGCCAGCGCCGCCCCCTGCACCCCCATGGAAAACCGGGTGATGAGCAGAATGTCCAGCACGATGTTCACCACGCTGGCCGCCACCAGAAAATAAAGCGGGGTGCGGCTGTCGCCCAGGGCCCGCAGGGTGTTGCCCAGCAGGTTGAACAGCAGCGAGGCGAACATGCCCCCGAAGATGATGGAGATATACGCCTGCGCCTGGGGCAGAATATCCGCTGGGGTGCGCAGCAGCTCCAGCAGCGGGCCGCACAGCGCCACCGCCGCCGGGGTGATCAGCAGGGTGGCCAGCCCGGTGAGCAGAATGGCGCACCCGTAGCTGCGGCGCACGCCCTCGGCATCCCGTGCGCCGGTGCGCTGGGCCAGCACCACCGAAAAGCCGCTGGTCAGCCCCTGGGCAAAGCCCAGAATCAGAAAGCTCAGGCTGCCGGTGCAGCCCACCGCCGCCAGTGCCTGGGCTCCCAGCGCCCGCCCCACGATCAGGGTATCCGCCATGTTGTAAAGCTGCTGAAACAGGTTGCCCACAAACAGCGGCAGCGCAAACAAAAGGATCAGCCGTGCCGGGTTGCCCCGCGTCATATCCTGACTCATTCCTCGTCCCTCCTCCGCCCTGTTCACCGGGCGAACCATCTGGATCTTTTTTCCTTTTTCTTCCCGCTCCGGCCACCTCTTTTCGGTGGGTGGGGCGTTCATTCCCCCACATTGTACGCCCCCTGAAAGGCTCCGTCAATCAAGCGCCACGAATTTTTTGCTCGGCTTTCACATTTTGTCCACACCGCTCCCCTATTATGGTAATATAAAGGTAATACCGCGCAATTCCAGATGGTGGAGCGCGCCGGAAAATTTTTTGTGATGTGAACCAAAAAGCACAGCCAATCCTTTGTGGCCTGGCGAGCATTTTTGGAAAACAGCACGGAAAATTTTGGCGCGATACGCCGCCTGAGCCGGCAGGCGTGAATTGTGCGGTGTTACCGGGAGACAGAACTGCGGCTCCGGGCTTCCCCGGCCGCTTTTGCAGAAATTAACAGGAGGTAATCTTTTATGCCGAAAATCCTGATCGTAGACGACGAACCCCGCATCCGGGACCTGATCCGCGCCCATCTGGAGCACGAGAACTTCACCTGTGAGGAAGCCAGCGACGGCGGCGCGGCGCTGGCCGCTCTTTCGCTGGGCGGCATCGACCTGGTGATTCTGGACGTGATGATGCCCTTTGTGGACGGCATGACCTGCCTGCGCCAGATGCGCAGCCGCAAGATCGACACACCCGTCATCATGCTCACCGCCCGGGGCGAGGAATACGACAAGCTGGCCGGTCTGGAGGGCGGCGCGGACGATTATGTGGTCAAGCCCTTCAGCCCCCGGGAGCTGGTGGCCCGGGTGAAGGTGGTGCTGAACCGCACCCTGCCCAAGACCGAGGCCGAGGGCGGCGTTTACACCTTCGGTGGCCTCACGGTGGACTCGGTGAGCCACAGCGTGAAGATCGACGGGCAGGAGGCGTCCCTCACTCCGAAGGAGTTCGATCTGCTGGTGTTCCTGGCCACCAACCGGGGCATCGCCCTCTCCCGCGAGAAGATTCTGCAGAAGGTGTGGAACTACGACTACTACGGCGAGGATCGCACCGTGGACACCCACATCAAGATGCTGCGCAGCCATCTGGGCCGCTATCGGGACGCCATCGTCACCGTCTGGGGCATCGGCTACAAATTCGACCCGGAAGCGGTCAAGTAAGGAGCGCCGTTTATGGCAAAAACCAAACCCCATTTTTTCAGCCTGCGCTACCGGCTGATGATGTTTCTGTGCCTGGCCAGCGCCTTTGTGCTGATTCTGGTATGGGTCTTTGTGACCCACTTCATGCAGCCGCTGTACAACCACTACATCTACAAGCATCTTCTGAATCAGGTGAACACGGTGGTGTCCATCATCGAGTCCTCCACCGAGCCCATCAGCACCCGCAGCCTGCCCATTCTGGACGCGCAGGTGAGCAGCAGCTTCGAGGCCTCGCTGCTTTCGGCCATCCAGAGCCGCAAGCTGGACGCCTCCAACACCTGCTTCGATCTGGCGGACTCCACCCTCCAGCATGTGACCGGCTTTGAAAACCTGTATCCCTGCCTTTTGCACGAGGCCTCCTTCACCACCTCCATCAACGGCAAGACCTCGGTGTGGAACGGCAGCGTGGTGGAAAGCCTGCGGGCCACGGTGCTCAGCCAGGGCTTTGTGAAAAAGGAGCTGGTGGTGGACAAGAACGCCTCCACCCGGCAGATGGCGGTGGGCCGCGTGGCCAAAAACGGCGACGAAACCTACTCGGTGATCTTCTGCACCAGCCTGGCCCGCATCGACGAGGCGGGCGTGGTGCTGGGCCAGCTGATGCCCTGGATTTTTTTGTGCCTGATGGCCTTCTCCATTGTGGCGTCCTGGCTGTTCAGCCGCTGGTTCACCAAACCGCTGACCAAGCTCTCCCACGCCACACGGCAGCTGGCGGAGGGCGACTACTCGGTGCGGGTGAACGTGCCCGAAACCGATGAGATCGGCCTGCTGGCGGCGGACTTCAACCACATGGCGGGCGAGGTATCCCGCGCCGCACAGCTGCAGCGGGATCTGCTGGCCAACGTGAGCCACGATCTGCGCACTCCGCTCACCCTGATCAAGGGCTATGCGGAGACGGTGCGTGACCTGACCGGCGACAATCCGGAGAAGCGCACCGCCCAGCTGGACGTGATTGTGGACGAGACCGACCGGCTGAGCGGGCTGGTGAACAGCGTGATGGAGCTTTCCAAGATGAGCAGCGGCACCGACAAGCCGGAAAAGGTGCGGTTCGACCTTTCCCAGCTGTGCGAAGAGGTGGCCCAGCGGTACGAGGCGGTGTGCGCCCAGAACGGCTACACCCTGAAGCTGGAGCTGCCGGATCCGGAAACCGACTGCACCATCTCGGCGGGCCCGGCCATGATGGAGCGGGTGCTGCACAATCTGCTGGGCAACGCCATGCACCACATCGGGCCGGACAACATCTTCATCCTGCGGGTGAACGCCCCGGAAAAGGGCACCGTGCGGGTGGAGGTGGCCGACCACGGCGCGGGCATCGCCAAGGAGGATCTGCCCTATATCTTCGACCGCTACTACCGCAGCCGCAGCGACGCGGGCAAGGTGGGCACCGGTCTGGGGCTTTCCATCACCAAGGCGATTCTGCAAAGCCACGGCTTCCGCTTCGGCGTGAACAGCACGCTGGGCGAGGGCTCCTGCTTCTGGTTCGAGGCAAAGGATCAGGGCTGACGGCCCCTTCCCTGTTTTTCCTGACCCACTGACGCAAAATGCCCCCCGCGCCCGGGGTTTCCGGGTACGGGGGGCATTTTTCTGTTCATCCGGCAAGGGTGCCGTTTTTCTGCATCAGCGCGGCCAGCTGGGGGATCAGCTCCTCCGGGGTGGGGCGCTCGCCCCGGAAGGTCATGCCCGCCCACACCGAGCCGGGCATTCCGCCGTTCTGTTCCCATGCCCGGTCAATGGCCCGCTGCATCTCCTGCCTTACATGCTCCGGGGTGGTGCCGTTGCGCCGTGCGATCTCTTTCAGCATTTTCTGAAAATTTGCCATCGTTTCTTCCTCCGCTTTTTTCAATTTCGACCGGTTCTCTGGAATAAGTATATATTTTTCAGACATCAGAATTTCGATTACCCTGTCGACGAAAGGAAAAAAACAACGCACTCACCGCATTCAGCACCCTCTGCTTTTCCTCCCGCGGCAGGGTATCAATGGCATCCGAAAGCTCACAGGCCACCCCGCTGGCCGCCCGATCCACCACATCCACCAGCAGGCTGTCCGCCGAGACCTGCAGCACATTGGCAATGGCCACAAAGGTGTCCATCCTGGGAATTTTCGTTCCCCGCTCGATCACGCTCACATGGGTGGGGCTGATATCCACAAGGGCGGCAAGCTCTTCCTGCGTCAGATGCTTTCGTTCTCTCGCGGCCCGGATCCGCTGGCCCACTGCCTTTGCGTCCACGCTTTGCCCCCTCCTTCAGAACGGAATTTTGTTCTAAAGATAGTATAAATTGACAGCCTGCCCGCATACAGAAGCCAAAGAACGAACGCTCGTTCCAAAGAGCAACAAAACGGATAAAATCCCCTTTTCCCAACAAAAAAGCACCCGTTCCGGAGCATTTCCGGAACGGGTGCTTTGCATTTGTTTACTTGTTCTTGTCGAACAGATCCTTCAGGTTCTTGAAGAAGCCCTTGCGCTGCTCGTAGTTTTCGTCCCTGAGGGTCTCCTCAAAGGCTTTCAGCGCCTCGCGCTGGGCCTTGTTCAGCTTTTTGGGAATCTCCACGTTCACCTTCACATACTGGTCGCCACGGCCGCGGCCGCCCAGATACTGGATGCCCTTGCCGCGCAGCCGGAAGGTGGTGCCGCTCTGGGTGCCTTCGGGCACGGTGTATTCCACCTTGCCGTCCACGGTGGGAACCACCACGGAGGCGCCCAGCACCGCCTGACTGAAGGTGATGGGCACGTTGACCCATACGTCGTAGCCGTCCCGCTCGAACATGGGGTCGGGCCGCACGGTCACGATCACGATCACGTCACCGGCGGGGCCGCCGTTCACACCGGCGTCGCCCTGGCCGCGCAGCGCGATGCTCTGGTCGTCGTTGATGCCGGCCGGGATCTTGACCTCCAGCGTCTTTTTCGCGCCCACCTTGCCGGTGCCGTGGCAGTGGCCGCAGGGGGTGCTCACGATCTTGCCCTTGCCGCCGCAGCGGGAGCAGGGCTGGCGCTGCTGCATGACCATACCGCCCATGCGGATGTTCCGGTTCACATAGCCGGTGCCGTGGCAGTCCGGGCAGGTCTCGGGGCTGGTGCCCTTGGCCGCGCCGCTGCCGCCGCATTCGGGGCAGGTATCCTGCTTGTTGATGGTGATGGTCTTGGTGCAGCCGTGCACGGCCTCCATGAAGCTGAGCACCAGGCTCACCCGCACATCCGCGCCCTTGCGGGGGGCGTTGGGGTTGGCCCGGGCGCCGCCGAAGCCGCCGCCAAAGCCGCCGCCGAAGATATCACCGAAGATGTCGCCCAGATCCACGCCGCCGAAGCCGCCGCCAAAGCCGCCGAAGCCGCCACCAAAGCCGCCCGCGCCGCCGGCGCCTGCGCCGTAGCTGGGATCCACGCCCGCAAAGCCGAACTGGTCGTACCGGGCGCGCTTTTCCTTGTCGCCCAGAACCTCGTAGGCCTCGTTCACTTCCTTGAACCTGGCCTCGGCCTCCTTGTCGCCCGGGTTCAGGTCCGGGTGATACTTTTTGGCCTGCTTGCGGTACGCTTTTTTCAATTCATCGTCGCTGGCGTTCTTCGCAACGCCAAGGACCTCGTAATAATCGCGTTTGTCTGCCATAAATTTCTCACCTAAAAGCCCGCCGGGCGGGCCCCTCATGTAAAATCACCGGGGCGATACGCCGTATGAGGCGTTCGCCGTGAATGGTGTGGTGTTGCCTGAATCGCACAACCAGAAATTGCCGCCCCAGCCTGGGCCGGGGCGGCTGAGAGTATTATTTTATACCTCTTTGAAGTCCGCGTCAACCACGCCGTCGTCGGGCTTGCCGCCGTTGGCAGCGCCCGCGTCCGCACCGGGCTGTGCGCCCTGAGCAGCCTGCGCGTTCTTGTACAGCTCCTCGCTGATGGCGTAGAAGGCCTTCTGCACAGCCTCCTGCTTTGCCTTGATGGCCTCGATGTCGGTGCCCTTCAGAGCTTCCTTCAGCTCAGCCAGCTTGCTTTCCACTTCGGCCTTCTTGGAGGCGTCCACCTTGTCGCCCAGCTCGTTCAGGGTCTTTTCGGTCTGGAACACCAGCTGATCGGCGCCGTTGCGGGTGTCGATCTCCTCGCGCTTCTTCTTGTCCTCGGCGGCAAACTGCTCGGCCTCACGAACGGCCTTGTCGATGTCGTCCTTGCTCATGTTGGTGGAAGCGGTGATGGTGATGCTCTGCTCCTTGCCGCTGCCCAGATCCTTGGCGCTTACATGCACGATGCCGTTGGCGTCGATGTCGAAGGTAACCTCGATCTGAGGCACGCCACGGGGAGCGGCGGGGATGCCGTCCAGCTTGAACATGCCCAGGCTCTTGTTGTCGGCAGCCATCTCACGCTCGCCCTGCAGCACGTTGACTTCAACGCTGGGCTGGTTGTCGGCGGCGGTGGAGAAGATCTGGCTCTTCTTGGTGGGGATGGTGGTGTTGCGCTCGATGATCTTGGTGCAGACGCCGCCCAGGGTCTCGATGCCCAGGCTCAGAGGAGTAACGTCCAGCAGCAGGATGCCGCCGACCTCCTTGTTCAGCACGCCGCCCTGAATGGCAGCGCCGATGGCAACGCACTCGTCGGGGTTGATGCCCTTGAAGGGCTCGCAGCCCATCTCCTTCTTAACGGCTTCCTGCACGGCGGGGATACGGGTGGAACCGCCCACCAGCAGAACCTTGCCCAGATCGCTGGGGCGCAGGCCGGCGTCCTGCAGAGCCTTGCGTACGGGAACCATGGTGCGCTCCACCAGATCGGCGGTCATCTTGTCGAACTGGGCGCGGGTCAGGGTCATATCCAGATGCTTGGGGCCGGTAGCGTCGGCGGTGATGAAGGGCAGGTTGATGGCGGTGCTGGGCACGCCGGACAGCTCGATCTTGGCCTTCTCGGCGGCTTCCTTCAGGCGCTGAGCAGCCATCTTGTCGCCCCGCAGGTCGATGCCGTTCTCCTTCTGGAACTCGTCGGCCATCCAGTCGATGATGCGCTGGTCGAAGTCGTCGCCGCCCAGGTGGGTATCACCGTTGGTGGCCAGAACCTCGGTCACGCCGTCGCCCATCTCGATGATGGACACATCGAAGGTGCCGCCGCCCAGGTCGTAAACCATGATCTTCTGGTCGTTGTCCTTGTCGGCGCCGTAAGCCAGAGCCGCAGCGGTGGGCTCGTTGATGATACGGCGCACGTTCAGGCCGGCGATGGTGCCGGCGTCCTTGGTGGCCTGACGCTGGCTGTCGTTAAAGTAAGCGGGCACGGTGATCACGGCCTCGGAAACGGTCTCGCCCAGGTAGGCCTCGGCGTCCGCCTTCAGCTTGGCCAGAATCATGGCGCTGATCTGCTGGGGGTTGTAGTCCTTGCCGTCGATGGAAACCTTGTAGTCGGTGCCCATGTGACGCTTGATGGAGCTCACGGTGCGCTCGGGGTTGGTGATGGCCTGGCGCTTGGCCACCTGGCCGACCAGACGCTCGCCGGTCTTGGTGAAGCCCACCACACTGGGGGTGGTGCGGGCACCCTCGGCGTTGGCGATCACAACGGGCTCGCCGCCCTCGATAACGGATACACAGCTGTTGGTAGTACCCAGGTCAATACCAATAATCTTGCTCATAATCTATTCCTCTCCTTCTCGAATCGTATCAGAATGAAGTTGATTGTTTTTATCAAAAAGCCGGTTGGCTTTTCTGCTTATTCAGCCACCACAACGGTAGCATGGCGGACGACCTTGTCGCCCAGTTTATAGCCCTTCTGGAACACCTGCACCACGGTGCCGCTCTCCTGCCCTTCGGCAGCGGGCTGCTGCATCACGGCGCTGTGCACCTCCGGGTCAAAGGGAAGGCCCAGTGCGGGGATCTCCTCCACCTTGAGCACCTTGAAGGCAGCGGCCGCTTTGTCCAGCGTCATCATCACGCCTTTTTTGTAGTTCTCGTCGGTGGTGGGGGCGTTGGCCGCCATGTCCAGCGTATCCAGAATGGCCAGAATCTGGCTCACCGCGAAGCCCACGCCGTTGTTGAAGGCGGCGTCCTGCTCGCGGGCGGACCGCTTGCGGAAGTTTTCGTACTCGGCGGCGGTGCGCAGCAGCTGATCCTTGGCGGCGCTCAGCGCGGCCTCGGCGGCAGCGGCTGCTGCCTTTGCGGCCTCCAGCTCGGCGGCCAGATCCTTTTTCTTTTCCTTGCCGTGCTTTTTCGGCTCCTGCCCGGCGTTTTCTTCCGGGGTGCCGGTTTCAGCGGCTTTGGTTTCCTCCGCGGGCTGCTCTTCGGGCTGCTGCGCGGGGTTTTTCATCTCTTCGCTCATGTATTGTCCTCCTGCGCCTTGCCGGCCATACATTCGCCGAGCTTCAAGGCATAATATTCCAGAATGGGGATCAGCTGTTCAAAGGGCATCCGTACCGGGCCCAGCAGCGCGATGGCTCCCGTGAGCCCGCCGCCTGCCAGATACCGCTTGCCCATCACACAGAGGCCGGGCATGGGGTTTTCCATGTCCTCCCCCAGCAGCACCGAGGTGCGGCCGGTGGGCGGGGTGATGAACCGGCCCGCCTTTTCCTGATCGGCGAACAGCTCCAGCACACCGGGCAAACAGCCCTCCAGCTGGGGCCAGCGCAGCAGATACTGCTGGCCCTCCAGATAGGTGCGGGCCTTGGCGGCCTCACACAGCAGCGCCGCGGCGGCCTGCACCACCGGATACAGCGCCGGGCCCTTTTCGCCCATGCTGGCGGTCACAGCCGCCAGCCGCTGGGCGCTCAGATCCGCCGGGGCCACAAAGGCCAGCCCCCGGTTCAGGGCCATGGCAACCAGCTGGGCGTCCTGCCGGGAAAAACCGGTTTCCAGCCGGGCCACCCGGGTGCGTACCCCGCCAGCACTGGTCACGCCCAGCACCGCGGCGGAATACCGGCCCACCTGCACCACCTCGAAATGGGCGATGCGCAGATCGTCCGACCGGGGGGTGGTGGCGGCCACCGTGTAACCGGTCTGCTCCGCCAGCGCCTTGGCCGCGCCCTCCGCCAGCTTATCCGGCTCGTAGTCCAGCCGGGCGAACACCTGATCGATCTGGGCCTTCTGGCGGGCGCTCAGCCCCGCCTTGGGCTGCATCAGATGATCCAGATAATACCGGTAGCCCTTGGCGCTGGGCACCCGGCCCGCGCTGGTGTGGGGCTGCTCCAGCAGGCCCAGCTTGGTGAGGGCGGCCATCTCGTTGCGCAGCGTTGCGCTGGAGACCGCCATGTCCAGATACTGGCTCAAAAGACCCGAGCCTACCGGTTCGCCGCCCTGGGTATACAGGGCAACAATCGCTTCCAGCACGCGCTGCTTTCGATCATCCATCGGCACAGGTCCTCACCTCTTTTTGTTCTTTGTTTAGCACTCTATGTTCCCGAGTGCTAAGTCTATTTTACTCCATTTTATACGGCTGTCAAGGGGGTGCGCAAAAATTTTAAAAGTTTCATGCTTTGTTCACAATCTGCCATAATTCCCCTGCTTGGGCAGGGCAAAACAAAGGCTCCCGCCGCCCCGCAGGGGCGTGGGAGCCGAAAAACTGGCGCTTCAGGCCTCCACCTGCTTTGCCAGAAAGGCCGCCGCAATCTGCAATGCGGCCTGCTCCGGCTCGCCGGGGCGGGCGCTCTTGTCAGCCGAGAGCAGCAGCACCGCGCCGGCCACATCGCCCCCGGCCAGCAGCGGGCAGGCGGCAAGAATGTGCCGGTCGGCCCCCTCGCAGGGGAACACGCACTCCTCGGCCTTGCCGCTGTGCCAGAAGGGCTTGCGCCGGTCCATGATGCGCTCCAGCGGGATGCTCACGCCCCGCTCCTGATACTCCCGCTTTGCTGCGCCGGCGGCGGCGATGATGCTGTCCCGGTCGCAGACCAGCGCGGTCAGGCCCAGTATTTTGTGCAGGGCCTCGGCGTACTGGGCGGCAAAGCCCGCCAGCTCGCCCATGGGGGAATACTTTTTAAAGATGACCTCCCCGGCGCCGGTGGTGAAGATCTCCAGCGGGTCGCCCTCCCGGATGCGCTGGGTGCGGCGGATCTCCTTGGGGATCACCACCCGGCCAAGATCGTCGATGCGTCTCACGATTCCTGTTGCTTTCATGGCAGACTCCTTTTTGGATTGGTATTGTAATTCGTAGTATCTGCCAGAATTTCCAGTTTATGCACCCGCAAGCGAAAAAAGCCCCCGGGCGGCGAACTGCCGCCCGGGGGCTCTGCTCAAAACGTTATTTATTCCGCGCCTACCATGCCGTTCCACAGCCGGTAGTACACGCCCTGCTTTGCCAGCAGCTGTTCGTGGGTGCCCTCTTCCTCGATGCCCTCGGCCCCCAGCACCAGAATGCGGTCCGCATGCTGGATGGTGGTCAGCCGGTGGGCGATGGTCAGGGTGGTACGGCCCCTGGCCAGCTTCTCCAGGCTCTTGCCCACCAGCACCTCGCTCTCGTTGTCCAGCGCGCTGGTGGCCTCGTCCAGAATCAGGATGGGCGGGTTCTTCAAAAATACCCGGGCAATGGAGATGCGCTGCTTCTGCCCGCCGGACAGCTTCACGCCCCGCTCGCCCACATAGGTATCGTAGCCGTTTTTCAGCTGGGTGATGAACTCATGGGCGCCCGCCAGCTTTGCGGCGGCGATCACCTCTTCCCGGCTGGCGCCCACCTTGCCGTAGGCAATGTTCTCGTACACGGTGCCGCTGAACAGATACACATCCTGCTGCACCACGCCGATGGCCCCGCGCAGGCTCTTCAGGGTCACGCTGCGCACGTCCTGATCGTCGATCAGGATGCGGCCGCTGGTCACATCGTAGAACCGGGGAATCAGGTTGCACAGGGTGGTCTTGCCGCCGCCGGAGGGGCCCACCAGCGCCACCTTTTCGCCTGGCCGGATGGACAGGTTCACATTCCGCAGCACCTGATTGTGGTCGTCCGGGTATTCAAAGCTCACATCCTCCAGCCGGATGGCGCCCTCGGTCACCGTCAGGGGTCTGGCGTCCGGTTCATCGAAGATTTCCACGTCCGCGTCCATGATCTCGCAGAAGCGCTCGATGCCGGTCATGCCCCGCTGGAACTGCTCGGCAAATTCCACAATGCGGCGGATGGTGGCGATGAGGGTGGTCACATACAGCATATAGGCCACCATGTCGCCCGGATCGATCTTGCCGTATACCAGAAACAGGCCGCCGGCCACGATCACCACCAGATACATCAGACCGTCGAACAGGCGGGTGCTGGTCTGGAAGGCGGCCATGTAGCGGTAGCTCTGCTTCTTGATGGCCTGAAAGGCGGCGTTGTCCTTCTCAAATTTTTCCTTCTCCACTTCCTCGTTGGCGAAGGCCTTCACCACCCGCTCGCCCAGCAGGCTGTCCTCAATGCGGGCGTTCAGCTCACCGATCTGCACCCGCTGGCGGCGGAAGGCCGCCCGCACCTTCAGGTTGATGAAGGTGGACACCACCCCCATCAGGGGCACGCAGGCAAAGAGGATCAGGGTCAACGCCACGCTGGACTGGCACAGAATCACGAAGGAGGCGGTGATCTTGATGGCCGCGATGAAGAATTCCTCGGGGCAGTGGTGGGCGAACTCGGTCACATCGAACAGGTCGTTGGTGATGCGGCCCATGATCTGGCCCACCTTGGTGTTGGAATAATAGGTATGGCCCAGCTTCTGCAGATGGGCAAAGGCATCCCGGCGCATGTCGGTTTCCACATACACGCCCATCACATGGCCCATGTCCGCCATGTAATAGTTGGCCGCGCCGTCGATGAGCCGCAGCACCAGATACACGGCGCCCAGCTGCAGCACCACCTGAGCGGTGAGCGCCGCCAGATCGGTGGTGGCGGTGTTGGTCAGGTAGCGCATGATCAGCGGCAGCACCATGTCGCACAGAGTGGTAAGGGCCGCGCAGAACAGATCCAGCAAAAGGATATGCCGGTACTTGCGCAGGTAGGGCCAGAAGCGCCGCATCAGGCCCTGCTTTTTGGCTTGGGTGTTCATAAGTTATTCTGTCCTCGTCTTTGTTGGATTTTGGGGAATTACACATAAAAGGGGCTGTTGCAAAACGGAAGTTGAGCAACAGCCCCCACTTTTTGTGAAAAGCAGGATCGGAAGAGACTTTTTCAAG